>NZ_JAATJW010000019.1 GCF_011800755.1 Listeria valentina | reverse complement strand
CGAAACTTATTCCGTAAGGAAAAGAAATGAAACATTTAGGGAAGATCATTTATCTTTCTAAAATATATTTTACGAGGGAGGGTTTACTTATTGATCGTTTAATAAACTGTGCTGGCTTTGCTACGAGTGGCAATGTTTATGACACGGATTTTTCTTTGCAACATACACAAATCATGCTAAATGCAACGAGTTTGTTTGATTTGACGAAACTCTTTTTAGACGGCATGATTAAAAGAAATCACGGGCAAATTATTAATATAGCTTCCAGTTCCGCCTATCATCCAATTCCAACAATGGCTGTATATGCAGCAACGAAAGCCTTTGTTTTATCTTTTACAGAAGCGCTCAGCTTGGAATGCCGAGATAAAAATGTTCAAGTACTTGCCTTCTCACCGGGTGCCACGGATACTAATTTCTTTTCTGCAAGTGGTGGCGTTGCGTATGGTAATTTGCGAACACCAGAAGGCGTGGTTCAAGCAAGTGTCAAAGCTTTAAAACAAAATAAAATATCCAAAATTGATGGTTTCAATAATTATTTTACGAGTAGCATCCTTCCCCGCTTACTTACCAGAAATAGAATGGTAAATCTTGTTTATGGTATAATGAAAAAGCAACTGAAACAATAGAAAGGAATGGACTCACAAATGGATAAGATAGAAGAGCTTAGATACCTGATTAAAGCTGCGGATAGAGAAGGAGAAGACATTTATCGTAAAATGCTCGCTTCTTTGCAGATCACGCCTAGCCAAAATGAAGTACTAAAAATACTCTCTTTTAAAGATGGTCTTTCCATTTCCGAGATTGGTGAGCTTTTAATTTGTGGTTCTGATAGTCCAAGCCGCATTGTTCAGCGACTAATTGATAAAGAATATGTTGTTAAAAAAGTAAACCCTAAAGATGTTAGAAAATCCGCAATTCATCTCACCCGTTCAGGTGCAGCAATTTTAAAAGAAGCTACAAAAATTGAAGATCAGTTTAATGCCCATATTAAAACTTTACTCGCCGACCAAATTGATATCAATTTATTAATAAATGTCCTAACTAAACAAATTGAAGGTACAAAAACGGAGCAGCAGATAAACCAACGAAAAAAGTTTTAACTTCATAGCTCGTAGATAATAAACAGACTACCCTTAAAAACGGGTAGTCTGTTTATTTAAGGAGAGACTTTTCCAAAGAAAAACACCTTCATATCTTTTAAATACCAGTAACTAGCAATTTAACCGCCTCAACTCCTTTTGGCAATGATAGCTTGCCCCCAGTAAGTTTGCATCGTTGAAAAATTGCGCTGGTGAAATTTTAGGGTGAACCTTATGATGGGGTCGATGCCTCAAAATCCGTTCAAGCGAATCTTGCAACACTTGGATAAAAAATGGATTTTCGCTAACAGCCCCTCCAATTAGAATTATATCTGGATCTAAGATGTACTGTAAATTGATTATACTAGCAGCCAAATAATCCATTCGTTGCTGATAAAACTCTTTCACTTCTTGATTTTGTTTCATCACTTCAAATAAAATTTCCCCATTTTTTTCTAAGCCAAATCGATGTTCTACCTCATTTAAAACGGCATTGAAACCAATTCGTCCTCCGAGCGACTGAAAAGAAGCATCAGCAGGATTATTCGCAATTAACTCATAACCAAGTTCTCCGGCATTTAAATTAGCTCCGTGTAAAATATTGCCATGAATTGCAATCGCGCCTCCAACAGCAGAACCAATAACGTACATCGCCGCATTTTGAATGCCCTTAGCCCTCCCTAGCCATAATTCTCCAAGAAGCGCACAGTTCCCATCATTTTCAATAAAAACGGGTTTTTTCACTCGTTTTTGAAGATCTGCAACAAGTGGTTTTCCGATAACATATGAAATGGCGGAAGAACCTGTAAGAATCTTTTTCATCGGATCATAAATTCCTGGAACACTAAGTCCGATGGCACGAGCTACTTGATGGTTACGTGAAGCCCTTTCCAGATAATCGAGCAAATCGAGATAATTACGAGGAGTTGACTCTACTTTTCTGAAAGAAAATTCTCCTGAACTGTTTACTAATGCCTGTTTCACTGTTGTTCCACCAAGATCAAACACAAGATCAGCCATTCTTTTCAACTCCTCCATAAATTGATCAATGCTCTATAGCCATAATTTGATGCTGACAAAATCATATGGAGCAATCTCCCGCTTTTCTTGTAGCGGTTGCTCTTGTACGTTTACAAAACATACTTTGCTAAATTTTGATGTGTCCAAGCTACCAATGGATAAAACTCGTTCTGTCGGATTTTTCAGTCGTAAAATAAAGGCGTTTCTGTCATACAATGATGGCATAAATGTGCTGTCCCAAGACTCTGATTCACTTTGTAAAAGCGAAAATTCCTGAATCGTCTCTTCTTTTTCTTGATGAGTTTGGATCTTATTGTCTAATCGGTGAATAAATTTGTTTAGCATTTGATTTTGATAACACATAGATTCATCCACATATTCTTGCTGATCTTCTGAAACTAAAGATGAATCAAATGTGCCCTTTTGAACGGAGAAGGCGAATTCAAATTCCAATTCTCCTAGAAGTTCCGCTAAAGGTGTTGGCATCATTATATGCCCCTTTTTGGTAGTGTCCCCAGAGGCACGCCCTGGTCGGTATAACAGGTTTGGCTTCCCAAGCTGACTGGTACTTGCAAACAGGGTTAAGTATAGTTTGGATTCTTGAAATTGATATTCTTTAATTCCTTTTCCGAAAGCCGTTATAGTTTTCTCCTCGTCAAAAACTGAAACACTTTTATCAAACGGTTCTAAGTCAATCGGGTATTCTACATACCTTTTATGCCAATCCTTGAGTTCTCCTTGCAAATTTTCTCGTGTAATAAATCCAAATGGCAAAGAAGCAATAGAGTTTCGATTTTCTACTTGTGTACGAATGACTACGCGCAAACGGTGGCTTAAAATCTCATTTTGAACAATTAATTTGCATCGAATAACCGAACTGTTTTGACGAAGTTCAATTTCAAGCTTCATTTTAAGTTTGCCAGTTTCATCTGTTTCTCCACATCTTGCCGCGAGGTCTTTCGGCAATTGAAAGTCTCCCGATAAATACATGATTTCAACTAATTTTGATTTTTTCACTGCATCTACTTTTAATCCAAGTAAAGTAGGCTTTTCAGTTTCTAATGGTGAAAAATCATACGTATCTCCATTATTCCCAGTATCTTCAAATGTTAAGAAGTTCTCGATTTCCGTACCCTCACTGGTTTTTAGTAAGAGTCCAGTTTTTGTTTCTTGAATCAGGTAATGTTTGTTTTGGATTTCTTTCCCTGAGACTGCTTCAAGCTCTGAAAGCGGCTCCTCTGCTTTTTCGATATCTAAAACTTTGAATCCCATTGCTGGAATTTCAATATTTGTTAGAACAAATAGACGATAATAAGGATCTTCATTGATATATTTAGGGCCTTCTGGTGTTTCTAGCAAAAGATTATCTTTTCCTTCAAAATAGATTTCATTCAATATAACAGCTTCTCGTTCTCCTTTAAAGCGAATCATTTTATCCGGAGCCAGAAAATCAATTATTTTGTACCCGTGAAAGGCCTTTGACGTCGTATTAAAGACAATCACTTGATTCGCATTTAATCCAAGTTTCTCTGACAAACGCTTCGACAAATAATTTTCAAATCCGCTCGCTAACTCATTTGCTTCCTTCATTCGGTGTAAAATGTCCTTTGCTACGTCATCTGATACGCAGCCGCCCATCGAATCATGCGCATGTCCTTCAAGGAGTTTCTTCCACGATTTAATGAGTAATTCGGTTGAAAGCTCTATTTCATGTGCTTTCGCAATCGCAAGTAGCGGCTCTACGCGCTTGGTTAACTTTTGCTCTATTAAATAGTTCAACCTCTTAATATCATAGCGTACAGAACCAATGGATTTATGCGCTCTTGTTGTACAAGGTTCCCTAAATTCACCTTGGTA
This sequence comes from Listeria valentina, assembly GCF_011800755.1. GTDB lineage: Bacteria > Bacillota > Bacilli > Lactobacillales > Listeriaceae > Listeria > Listeria valentina. The sequence continues at coordinate 35,622 of NZ_JAATJW010000019.1, read as the reverse complement.
TTCAGGTAAGTCCGTTTGTTTTCTAAGTGTCTCTAAAAAGTCTTCATAACTGCTTTGGAACAAATAATAATCGACCTTTTTATTTATACGGTTTAGCGTCTCTGGTAAGTTTGGAATGATTTCAAGCTGATCGCCACCTGATGGAAGCAATAGATTCTCGTTATCCGTCCATTTTTCAATCCGCTTTAATGCAGGAAGTAAACGCTCTTCGAGATAGTCTTCAGAATCATTTAAAAAAGCAGCCGTTCCGTATCCATCCACAAGATTCGCCGCAATAATTTTCTTTTCACCTAAACCTTTCCAAATAAAATAAGGTGATTGGACTTGTGTTTCAAGATTGAGCCCCCGCCAAAAAACAATATTATCAATTCCACAGTTTTGTAAAAGCGTTGGCATTTGCGCATTAAATCCAAATGTATCTGGTAAATAACCAACTTTCATTTCCTCTCCGTAGCGTTTGGAATCCCGAATGCCAATCGCAAGGTTGCGAAGAAAAGATTCTTCCCCAACGAAAAAAGCATCTGTTTGTGTGTACCAAGGACCAATAGTTAGCTGTTTTTTTTCCACTAGCTTTTGAATTGTCTCAAGCTTTTCAGGGTGAAGCTCAAGATAATCATCAACAATGGAAGATTGCCCGTCAAGACAAAATTTCGCCTCAGAATTTTTTTCAAGCTCCGATAAAACATCAGAAAATAAATTATCACTTAGCAAAAGCGCATCCATCGTCGTAAAATACCATTCTCTATCCCAGTGCGAATGACTTACCACATGAACCTTCTTTTTCACCTCACTTCACCCCCAATTTCTTACAAATCAATTGATAAATCTCATTTTTTGTTTGGCTAGCCTTTATTCCAGAACGAAACTCATCATCGATTAAGGCTCGAGACAAAAGCGCTAAATATTTCAAGTGCTCATCAGCAGCTTTTTCTGGAATCAATAACACAAAGGAATCAGTAATCGGATTCCCATCCAAACTATCCCAAGGAATTGGGGCTGTTTTAAAATACATTAATTTAGGAGAATAAACCGTATCATTTTTACAATGAGGAATAGCAAATCCTTCTTGGAAGCCGGTTGTTTGTTGCTGTTCTCTTTCCAACAAGCCTTTGAGACATGCTTCATTTGAAGAAACAAGTCCTTTTTCCATTGCCCTTTCTGCAACAATCTTCAAAAACGTATCTTTATCTGTCAGTGTTTCCTCTACAAAAAAGATATTATCTTCCGCAAAAATTTCATTCATCTTCTGAACCCCTCCAAATTCGACTAAAGATTTCAATTATCCAACCTGTTGTAATTCATTTTTTCGTTTTCTAAGCAGGAAGCGATATAGTAACGCATTTAAGAAAGCCGCAAATAAAATAGCAACTATCCAGAGTAACCAAGACATTTCAGGACCTGTTGTATAACCAACAAAAGCGCCTAAAGGAGAACCAACTCCTCCATAAAACTGAATACCCATCGATGCAACAAGTGCACCTGATACTGCAGAAGAAATGGTGTTTGCAATAATAAGCGATGGATGGGCAGCAGCAAATGGAATCGCTCCTTCTGTAACCCCGACCATGCCCATAACTAAAGCCGATGAGCCGAGTGTTCGCTCTTCTGTGGTGAAATATTTTTTAAATAAAAGCGTAGCAATGCCCGCTCCGAGTGGTGCAACGGCAATAGCTGCTCCTGTAGCCGCTTGAGGAATGGCATTGACACCTGTTGGTCCAAATTGATTCATCGTATCAACAAAAATAGCAGAAGAAACAAGTAAAGCTGTTTTATTGATAGGACCACCCATATCGACACCCATCATTCCACCTAGAACTGCTCCGTAAATGATTGGTGCTGCAGCATTGTTTAGCGTTAAATCATTAATAAAGCTATACAAAGAATTCATCAGCCCTGCAATCGGTTGTCCAATCAAATAATAAATTACTACAAAAGAAATAAAGGTGGCTATAACAGGGATAATTAAAATGGGAACAATCGGTTTTATTAGCTCAGGCCATTTAATTTTTTTCAGTGCTTTCACCATAAACCCAACACCAAAGCCGACTAAAATGGCTCCGATAAATCCAGCTCCTGTTTCAGCTCCTAGAAATTTCGGATCATTGATAATATAGCCTGCAATGAATGCTGGAGCAACAGCTGGCTTATCTCCAATTGCTCGGGCAACCCCAGCAGCAAAAATTGGAATCATTAAGGTGAAACCGACTTTACCTAAATCAAATAACTTGGAGAAAAATTCACCGCTTGCCGTATCGCTAAATCCCCAAACAACTAGATTTGCATTATTAGGATCTGGATGGAAGGCCATCGTATTAGCAATCGCAAGAAGTAAACCAGCAGCAATCGTGACAGGAATCATATCGGAGAGCCCAGACATTAGATATTGGACAAATTTATTCGATGAAGTCCCAATTTCCATTTTCCCGCCTACTTTTGTTCCTTTCCCCCCGTGAATCGTTGCTTTCTCCATGGCTTCGCTCAACAAAGTCGAAGCATCTTTGAGTGCATGGTTTGTATCAGTTTCAAATAACTTTTTACCGATAAAACGAGATTTATCAATGGCAATATCCGAAGCAATAATAACAAGGTCGGCTTCTGCAATTTCTTTTTCAGTTAGCGCATTCTCTGTTCCAATCGTTCCCTGTGTTTCAATTTTTGCGTCTATACCGAGTTCTTCAGCTGCCTTTTCGAGTGCCGCTTGTGCCATATACGTATGTGCAATCCCTGCGGCACAAGCGGTTACCCCCACAATTTTTTTCATTTTTATCCCTCCAAGTTAAATTGACATAAAAGCGCTTTCATGTTAGAGTTTAACTGCAAAAGAATTTTTTTTCAATAATAATTTTAAATTTGAGAATTTGTTCTCAAAAAATCGGAGGTCTAAACATGAACGAAGTACTAGGTCGAATCAAAAGATCCTACGAATCACTTACAGCCAATCAGCAAGATATTGCTAAATTTTTACTCAGGCAACCGGAACAAATTGAAAAATTAAATGTTCGGGAACTTGCAAAAGCTACAAGAAGCGCCCCAAGTGCCATTATCAATTTTTCAAAACGTTTAGGTTATAAAGGCTATTCCGAGATGAAATATGAGTTTCTAAATAATCGTGAAGACTTATCTTCTTTCATGATTCCCTATACGGCAGTGAATAAAATCAAGCAAAGCAGCTCTTTCAAGCAAGTGGCAGATAAACTATATCAAGCAGAAAAAATCTACCTTCTTGCTTACCAAATGTCTCAAATTCCCGCAAAAGACTTTTATTTCAAAATGCATAAAATCGCGCCAAGTAAAATTGTTTTTTTCACCTCTTTTGAAGATCAAATACGTAATTTACCCATCATTAAAGATGGAGATGTAGTACTAATGATTTCAAACAGCGGCGAATGCGAGGAGATTCTTTCTGCAACACCGCTTTTACCTAGTGAGTGTTGCAAGATATTACTTACAAATGGTGTGAAATCAAGCTTATCAAAACACGCGGATATCGAACTTAGCTTAGGCATCTTAGAAGATGATCCACTCTTGTTTAAAGAAATTCCGACCCTTTCCCGAAATGCTCTTCTTTATGCACTTGATGAATTATTCAAAATCATACTTGAACAGGATTACGAAAATAACCTAAAAAGAATCAAACAATCCAGTAAATTCTTTTTGAACAAACGTTAGTAAGTAAAAGTGAGTTGTCCTTTTGGTTATCTAGTTTTTCTTGAATAGGAGAAACACTCTAAATTTATATCACTTAAGAGGAAATGTGTCTATACAGCAATATGCCGAGTTTAAAAATTTTTAGAGTTCAGTTCAAGACCAGAAGCAAAAAGATCAAATTTTTAATAGCGGGGATTTTTGAAGGGATTAAACCTAAAAAATGCACAAAAAAAGACGCTTACCAATCGAGGGAAAGCGCCAAACAAAAAGGGAGTTTAAGGTAAGAAAGGATGACCCACTACTAAAAAGGGAGAAAAAGTAATAAGGCCATCGTTGCTTACTGTTTATTTACCCGTTTTTTTTCACTTAAACCGTTTTTTTGTACTACAAAAACATTAATATCCGATAACAATTAAACAGATTTATGTAATTAAAGTTACAAAACGGATAAATTTCTTTTTTTCAATACCTACTAAAAAATGAGCTTTGCCGTGCTGCACCGTGCTGCACCAATGATTAAACACAACCAACCAGCTAGAAAAGCAACGCCTCCAAATGGAGTGATCATGCCTAAAATCGAAATTTTCGTGATGCTGAGGGTATATAAACTTCCCGAGAACAAAATGATCCCGATTGAAAATAGCACAGCAGCGGCGGTATACAATCGACTATTTTCTTTCATCAATAATAAGCCGCAAACTAAAATGCCAATTGAATGAAACATTTGATACTGAACTCCTGTTTCGAAAGTTGATGCACTGGTTCCTAAAATATCTTTTAATGCATGAGCCCCGAAAGCTCCAATTGCCACACAAAGCATCGCAAAAATCCCGCCTGTGATCAATACTTTTTTCATGCTGCTCCACTCCTTCTAAAAATCAAATAATGACTCGCCATTCGCTCCGTCATCGAAATCCATTTTTTCACTTTTTTCCTTTTGAGTTTGCGGCGGACGCGTGCCCGTCATTTTTTCCCAAATCTTATCCTCTGGCACCGCCGCTTTCTTGCCCGTTTTGTCCGTTAAAAGCACTTCTGCTAGAACTTTTAGTGCCCCTAGGTGGATTTTACGCTCCGTTTCGTCCGAAGTTTCTCTTGCCAAATTTAGCTCCTCTTCCATCTTTTTGAAAAGGACTTGTGTATCGATTTCCACTTGTTTAACCTCCAGGAATTTCCTTTATTATTTTAGCAGGATTACCGCCAATCACTACATTATCGCCGAAGCTTTTAGTAACGACCGCGCCAGATGCTACAACGACATTATCGCCAAGCGTCACGCCTGGGTTAATAATTGCTCGCCCACCTATCCAAACATTGTTTCCAATTGAAACAGGCTTTCCAAACTCCAAGCCCCGATTCCGTTCAACAGGATCAAGCGGATGCGTTGCCGTATAAATATGTACACCAGGTGCGAACATACAGTTATCTCCAATTTCTACTTTACAAATATCTAAAATCACACAATCAAAGTTAGCGAAAAAATGTTCGCCGACAGAAATATTTGAACCATAATCAACTCGAATGCAAGGCTCTACATTCAATTCTTTCCCTGTTTTTTCAAACAATCGTTTTAACAGTTCAGCTCTTACTTTCGGGTCAAGCGTTTCATTGATTTCTCTTGTTAACTTGCGAGCTCGTCTTCTTGCATAAACCAATTCCTGATCTGACGGATCGTAAAATTCTCCCGCGATCATTTTTTCCACCTCAGTTTTCATCCACACAACCCCGCTTCCAATTTTGCTCCTTTCATTATAACGAAATTCATGGAACGAAGCAAAAAGCTTCCTTTTCGTACAAGAAAACTGCAAATTTCCTCAAAAAGTGCTATGCTAGTGGAGGGTCAAGGAAAACACAGGAGGAATCTTATTTATGATCAAAGTTATTGCTTCTGACATGGATGGAACACTTTTAAATTCTGATATCCGTGTGATGGAAGAAAATGTCAAAGCCATTGAATATGCACGCGGAAAAGGCATCCACTTTGTCCTTTGTACGGGACGAATGTATGATGATGCTATGCGTCTTATCAATGAAGCTGGTTTATTTGCACCTGCGATTTGCATGAACGGCGCTGAAATTCGTGATGAACACGGAAAAATTCAATTGCAACATGTTATCGACAAAGATCTTGCCAAGAAGACCTTTCAAATTTTGACTGACTTAGGTATGTACACCGAGATTTTTACTAACATTGGTCCGGTTACTGTCGATCGTGAAAAAGGCAAAGCTTTTATGATTGAGATGTTTCAAAAAATCCATCCAGAATCAACTGTCCAAATGATTACGGAACAAATTGAAGACCGTTTTGAGGCGAAAAACATTCATGAAATTAAAGATCCTGAACGGATTTTCAGTAATGACGAAATGAAAATTTTAAAATTCATTACTTTTTCCTCGGATCCTGACGTTTTAAAACAAGCCCGCGAAGCACTAAATGTTTCGAATGAACTGGCGATTACTTCCTCTTTTTCGGATAACATTGAAATCACAAATCATGAAGCGCAAAAAGGAATTTCACTGCAATATTACGTGGAAAAACTTGGTGTTTCACTAGAGGAGACTTTTGCAATCGGTGACAACATGAATGATATTTCCATGCTGAAGATGGCTGGATATAGTGTTGCGATGGGAAATGCGGAAGATAAAGTAAAAAAAGCAGCCAAATTTATAACGACGACAAATGATGAAAATGGTGTTGCAGCAGCCATCTATAAAATGCTCGAAACCAATTCCTAAGAACTAATTTGGAGGGAACAAAAATGACAATCAAAAAAACGTTAACAGTAGCAGGCTCTGATTCAAGTGGTGGAGCTGGTCTTCAAGCTGACTTAAAGACGTTTGAAGAATATGGTACATTCGGTTTTAGCGCAATCACAACGATTGTAACGATGGATCCGGATAACAACTGGGCGCATGGGGTAACGCCGATTGATGCGGGACTTGTTCGTGAGCAACTTAAAACCATCCTCTCTGGCGGTCCAGTAGACGCGATGAAAACGGGGATGCTTGGTTCTGTGGATATTATTCGGGCCACACGGGAAGCAATAGATCAGTATCAACTCAAAAATGTAGTGATTGATCCGGTTATGGTATGTAAAGGGGAAGATGAACTTATTCAGCCTGAAAACGCGGAAGCCATTCGTGATTTACTTCTTCCAGTTGCGACTGTGACAACGCCAAACTTATTTGAAGCCGGTCAGCTTTCTGGGCTTGGAAAACTGGAAACAGTTGAGGACATGAAGCGTGCTGCTGAAAAAATCAACCAACTTGGCGTTAAATACGTTGTTATCAAAGGTGGAAAGGCGCTTGAAAGCAACAAAGCGATTGACCTTCTTTACGACGGCAAGGATTTCACGATTTATGAAGTAGAAAAAGTGGATACTGATTATAACCACGGTGCTGGTTGTACATTTGCTGCAGCAATTACAGCGGGACTTGCTAAAGGAATGACTGTTCCTGAAGCTGTTCAAAAAGCAAAGGACTTTGTGACGGCTGCAATTCAAAATGGTTTTGCTTTAAACAAATTTATCGGCCCAGTTTGGCACGGTGCTTATAATCAAGCTGAAAAACGAATTAAATAAATAGGCGAAAGCTTACCTAAAAAAGCGAAATCAAGTTTGATTTCGCTTTTTTTATTTCTTGCGTCAGTTATTTCATGTATAATAAAGGAGATCTTATTTTAAGGGGGAAATACATAATTATGGAGCAAAATAAAGAAAAGCTTTCAAAATCGACATCGGATAAAAATTATTTTTGGCCGATTATGATTTTTTCGGCGGTTGCTGTTGTTATCATCTTATTGTTATTCTTTTCGCCGATCGGCTATCAGGGAACGGTTCACTTCGACTTAACAATTTTACCGCGCATGAATGCTATTTTTAACAGTTTTACATTTGTATTTTTGTTAATTGCGCTTTGGGCGATTGTTGTAAAGAAAAATATCAAACTTCATCGCGGCTTCATTTTAGCTGCTTTTACTTCTACACTTCTCTTTCTCGTCACTTATTTAAGCTTCCACTTTTTGTCTTCTGAGCCAAATACTTTTGGTGGAACTGGATTTATTCGTCCGCTTTACTTCTTCATCTTAGTGACACATAGTTTTCTTGCAGCTGTTGTTGTGCCACTGGCTTTATTCGCTCTTGTTTGGGGCTGGACGATGCAAGTTCAAAAACACAAAAAAATTGTACGCTGGACGATGCCAATTTGGCTTTATGTCAGTTTCACAGGCGTACTGGTTTATCTCTTCATGGCTCCTTATTATTAAACTAAAAAACACCTGCCGAACGTGGCAGGTGTTTTTTTACGGTATCTTGTTTATTTTTTAGCATTTGGAACGGTATCGAGATTGGCATCACTGTCGCCTTTAATACCATCTGGTAAGTTCCATAAGAATCGGCTGACAAGCGTATCTACTTCTGCATTTTCATGAAGTCCACTATGTGTCACATCAGGTCCTGCAACGATTCGTTCTTGATAGGCTCCTTTTGGAAAAAAGGTTTTCGCATAGAAGACACTGCTCACTTTAACTAAGCCATCGGAGCCTGAATTGTCCCTATTTCCAGCAACCGCTAAAACTTGGATGTTTTTAGGGATGCTTGCTTTTTCTTTTACAAGGAGTTGCAAAGCCGCTGAACCCGCTTTTAAATCTTGCGCGGCCGGATCTTTTTGCAATTTAAAATAACTCGCTTTATCAATTCCGGCAAAAGGGGTTGCAATCGCAATAAATTTTTGTGGAACCGGGTAAGCCGCATCGGTGGGTGTCTTTTCTAAGTAACTTAAAATCGCTAAGCCGCCCATTGAATGTCCAACAAAATTAATCGTCTTGACTTGCTCGTGTTCTCGCAAATATCGCATTGCTTTTTGTAACCAAATCGTTTGTTTCGCAAGACTTGCTCGGTTATCTTCAAATAGAATCTGAACGGCCGAGTCTCCGTCTTTCTCGTATTTTCCGATTTCACCAGAAACATCAAGTTCGCCATCTTCTGTAACAGCGATCCGCATCGCGATTTTCTTCCCGCCCGCTTCATATCCAAATCGGTCTAGCATATGCCCAAATGAATTCGCCGTTCCTTTATAGCCATGTACAAAAACAGTTGGAATTATTGTTTCTTTTACCTTTGCCTCGCTTTTTTCTTGTACTTGCCAAAAGTAAATGCCAAACACTGCTGCACCAATCAATAAAATGGCGGCTAGCAAACCAAAAATTTTCGCTTTTCGCAAGGTGACACTTCCTTTATTTATAAACTAAGAGCAATCACTTTGATAGGGTTCATCTTTTGAAACCATGAAGATTTTTGTGATTGCCTTTTCTTCCACGACAACAGCGTTTAAACTACCTCCAAACACTGCTCCGCCGTCAATATCCATTCTCGTTTGATCTTGAGACAACCAAATTCGACTTGATCCATCGCTATGTAAATTCTGAACAGGAGTATGCCCGAAAATAAAAACTTTCCCAGTTCGATTTTCTCCAAATAAAAAAGGTTCACGAATCCAGTAAAAATCACTAGGTTTTGTATCATACCAGTTTTCAGAGTTAAAATCAACTCCAGCATGCACAAAAACATATTGATTCATTTCATAATAAAGCGGCCTTGAATCGATAAATGCAATCAAATCACCGGACTCTTCCATAATTTTTTTGGCTAACTCTTCTGGAGTTGCAAACTCATCTACGTTTTCAAGAAGAAGGGACTGGATCGTTTCCATGCCACCTTGGCTGATGTAATAGCTCATCTTTTCGGCAGGGTTTTTCAACCAGTCTAGTAACATCGCTTCGTGGTTTCCTTTCAAAACGACCACATCATTTTCTTCATATAATTTTTTTACAAGTCGTAAAACGGCTCCTGGATTCTCACCTCGGTCAATCAAATCACCAACAAATAAAAGTTGCTCTCGTTCTCTGTTCCAGTTTTTGAGCATCTTCTCAAGCAGTGAAATTTCACCATGAACATCTCCAATCGCAAAAATCGGCTTCATCGCCTCTCCTCCTTTTCTTGTCAGATGGAACAAAAACGCCCAAGTGACGCCGGACGTTTTCATTTTTTATCTTTTCCTAAGTTAATCAATCGGATCCTTACGAAGTTGTTCTTCAATCTCTTTGATTTCACGACGAATGCTGTCAAGGCGCATTTCTGAAGTGTTGATCGGCCCATTTTGAAGCATAGGATCCTCAAAATCTACTGGATCAGCTATAAGTTCTTGATATTCACGCCGCAACTCAATCAAACGGTCTTCCAGATCTTGTCTGCTCTTCTCTTTCATTTTGCCACCTCCACTCTGGGAAACTCTTACCTTCCTTTTCCCCAAAAAATAAAAAGCAATCCTTTTTTTTTGAAAATTAATCGGCCAAATGGATAAAAATACGTTTTCACTGTATTTCATGAACATTTTATGCTATTTTTAGGAAGAACTTAACAAAAACTCTATAAAAAGAAAGGAAGATGACAATATCATGCAATCCATTTCAGAACTACGTCGTTCTGCACGTGAATCGCTACAAGGCAAATGGGGACTTGCCATTGGAGTATTTATTCTCAGCTATCTCATCATCGCTGCTGGAGGCTCCATTCTAGGATTTATCCCAATCCTCGGATGGCTTGCTAGTTTTCTTTTGGTGGGGCCTCTTACAATCGGTGTTACTTGGTTCTATCTTTCTTTAAGCCGAAAGGAACGCCCAGAAGTTGGCTATATGTTTAGCGGCTTTAACGACTTCGGTCGAACTTTACTAGCTTATGTGCTCGTTACACTCTTTACCATGCTATGGTCGCTACTCTTGATTGTTCCCGGCATTATTAAAATGTATTCCTACTCGCAAACCTACTACATCTTGCGTGACAATCCGGAAATTTCCGCACTTGATGCCATTACAGAAAGTCGCCATATGATGAATGGTTATAAAGGAAAGCTTTTCGGGCTTTCCCTCACTTTCCTACTTTGGTATCTGATTCCAGCAGCTATTTTTATCATTGGAGTCGCCGTAATGGGGACCGGAGCTGCTTTTTCAGATGTGAGTTATTATGGTCAAAGCGGGAGTCTTTCTGTTGTTTCACTCGGAGCCGTTCTTGGCGGAAGCTTCGTTTTATTGCTTGGTTTTCTCGCTTCGATTGCCGTTTCGATTTTCATCTATCCCTATTCACAAACGGCTTATGCAATTTTCCACGATGACTTGTACAGCTTAGTTGAACAAAATTCAGAAGAAAATGACCCCTATGAAGCAGATTTCCAAGAAGAATTCGAACAAACAGATGAACCTAGTGATTCTCGCGCCGAACAAGACGATAATCACCCGCAAGAAACAAAAGAAGAAGATGACACCGAAAATGACAAAAACAAATGAGCTACTTGCAAGTGGGGTTCACTTTTCAATTCGACAAGCAACGCCAGAGGATGCTTCTTCCATACAAAAATTGATGCTTGAGATTGCCCAGTGGTTAAAAGATAAAGGCTCCACACAATGGAACGAGTTGCTACAAGGAAAAGATGTCCATCAGCTCAAGCAAAAAATAACCGCTGACGAAGTTTTTCTTGTCAGTCAAAATGAACAAATTGCCGGAGCAATGATTTTACAAAACATGCCAAATGACTGGGACGAATCACTTTGGCAAGAAGACAGCCGCACGGAAGCTTGCTATTTACACCGCTTAATGGTTTCTCGCTCATTTAGCGGGCATCACTTAAGCCTTGCCATGATCGAGTATGCGGAAAGCTTGACACGCTCACAGCAAATTCCAAGATTACGTCTTGATACGAAAAGCGACGTGCCTTTTCTGAACGCACTTTATCAATCAGCTGGTTTCACTTTAAAAGGCGTTCAAAAGGGGTACTCCCTTTATGAAAAAGTCTTACATTAACTACAAAAAAGACTACCTCCATTTTTCGAGGTAGTCTTTTTAAATTTCAATTTAACGAAAAGCATTTGCGCCATAGCTTAAGAGGAGTGTCTTGATTTCATCACTAGCTTCTAAGTAACGGCGTTCTTTTAGTAATTCAACAATAGCAGTCAGTTGCTTGATATTATGTTCCCGCATTTCTTCCGAAAATTGATTGATTGGATCTGCTGAGAAATAATTAATGTTGAAAAATACTTTTTTTGTCATTTCCTTATAATAAGGATTTCCAGAGTAGTTGATCAAACGTAAGAAAAACTGGTGTTCATTAAAAATATATTCATCAATATCACGTAAATAAGAAGCACGGTCCATTGATTGTATACATTTTTCAAGTTCATCAATATCAATTTCTTCTTCAGTTTGTTCAAGTTTTTCAAGAGTTGCCTTAATAAACAATTCAACCACTTCAAGTAATTGCACATAACGCGTGGAATCCACAAGTGTGTCTTTTACAACCACGCCGCTATAAGTTCTGTAGTCCAAGATGCCTTCTGCAACAAGTGCTGTGATAGCTTTCCGAATTGGTGAGCGGCTAACCCCTAGCTCTTTAGAAAGTCTTTCTTCCGTTAGATGTTCATTGGGCTTCAATTCACCATTCTTGATTTTTTCAATAACACTGTAATAAACAACTTTATCGAGGGTCTTATAGTCTCGTTTACTTTTCAATTTATAACGCTCCTTCAATCGGTGAACTTTCTCATATTATACCACATGCCGTAGCTGAAACAAAGCTGATTTTTTAGGCTTTTCAAGAATCCAGCAAAAAAAATGCTTCAAAAAAACCCTAAAAACCAGATAAATGGTACATAGTTCCCATATACCCATGAAAAAGAACCCCGAAACGAATTTTTGACAACTTTTTGACACTTTTTAAATACAAATAAATTTTCATTGTTTCTAGTCTCATTTTAGATTGTATACCAAATCCAGCGTTTATTTAATGAATCAGTTTACTTCGTTTCGCTTTAGCCGAAAGTTTCGGCACGATTCTGTCAAGCGGCTTTTTCAGGAGCGTCCCAATCAAGATGAATAAAATCATAAAACCAAGTAAGACAGCTATATCGAGATAGGCTCCCGGCCAGTAAATCCCACCCACACTTTCGCGAATTAAGTTTACCGCATATGTAAACGGTAAGAACGGATAAATCGCTTGGAAAAAGGGTGGTGATACTTGAATAGGGAAGTTTCCACCTGCACCAGAAATTTGCAGAACAAGGAGAATAATCGCAATCCCCTTTCCGACATTGTTAAATAGCGAAACAAGCGTGTACACAATCGTCATGAAGACCATGCTGATGAAAAGACTGAATAGCACATGCCAGACAGGCTCACGAATGTACACATGGAGCAAGAAAATATTCCCGATAGTCACAGTCAAAGCTTGTAAAAATCCAATAGAAAGAAAAGTTAAGAGCCGTCCAAAATAGCGATGAATGTTCGTGAAGATGCCACCCGGAACTTCAACATCAACTCGGAGAAGCGAGATCACAAGAAGAGCACCAACCCAAAGACAAAGCGCTGTGTAAAACGGTGAGGAAGCAGAGCCGTAATTTGGAATTTTATAATACTCGGTTTGATTGAGCTGTACCGGGCTCGCGATAAAGTCACTGTCCTTATCCGCATCATTTCGAAGGAACGAAATGATTTCCTGCAAGTTGTATTCTTTATCAAAATCATTGATCTTCGATGCCGCTTGATTGATGGCTTTTTCAAACGTAGGAAGTTCATTTCTCGAAAGATCAGCCGCAATCGTTACCGCTTTTTCAAGCTCTGGCATTTTTTCCTTAATCAACTGGGAAGCATTTTTCAATTCTTCTTCAAGATGTGGCAAATCATTTCGAACAAAATCTCCAGCGCGGTGTAATTTTGTCTTGATGGTCGGGAAATCATTTTGATAAAAATCTGCCGCTTGATTGATTCCAGAAATCACTTGATCTAATTTAGTATCAATCAACTGAGAAGTTTCCTTCAAGATTTTTTCAATTTCTGGAAGCTTCGTTTGAAATTCCTTCAAATACGCTTGACCCGTTTGAAGCGTCTCTTTCGAATTTGCTAAAACATCCGCAATCTCAGGCAATTTTCCTTGTGCTGTTTTCAAGAGCTCACGCGAGCTTGTCAAGTCCTTTTTAATTTGACTAAGTCCCGCCTTAATTCTTGGAACAATCGTACTATCATATTCTCCAAGAATTTGGTCCAGCTTGCCGCTAACTTGTTTTGCCTCACTATTTAAGCGATCCACGAGCTCTTCTGTTGGCTGCTTGCCAGCCTGAACATCTTGTTTCAACTTCTCAACCGTTTCTTTTTGTTCGCTCAGTATTTGTTTCATTCCCGACAAATCAGAAATAAAACCATCTAGCGGGTGATTCGGAAGAGTTTCATTGAGCTCCGTTAAAAGGTCAATTTGCTTAGTGAGTAGCCCTTCTAAGTCCGTCATTTGTTTTTCAATTTGATTTAGCGCCTTTAAAGCTTCATCTGGCGTTAAATTCCCATTTTTAAGATCATCCGTAATCGCAACAACATTATCCGCCACTTGTTTCATGAGCGACAAATTAGTCTTAATCGCCGGTGCTACCGTGTCAAAGGACGCATCCACTTGATCCGCAAACTTCGATACTTCACCCGCATATTTGCTTCCATCCGCAGCGATTTTCTTCACCTCTGGAAGCGCCTCTTCTGCCGTATTAATGACTCCAAGTGCCTGACTCGACTCATCCAGAGCCTCATTCAGCGTCTTCTTTACCGTACCAAAATTTGCCTCTACTTCATTAATTCCCGCTGCCACTTGGCGAATTTCTGGTATTTTTGTTTGCAATGTTAAAATTTCGCCGCCCAGTTCATCCATTTTAGGAATTGCAGCTTCCACTTTCAGCAACTCAGACGCGGCTTCATTTAGTTCTGGTATGCGGTCACTCAGTTCTTCTACTTGTGCTGCTTTTTCTTTGATCTCTGGAAGTTTTAATTCAATTCGCTGAGCTTCTTCACCCATTTTGTTCATTTCTGGAATCGCATCTTGAACTGCAAAAACCTTGTTCTTCACTTTGCGAATAGTTGGCAGTTCATTTTCAAGATCAATCCCCGCCTTATTAAACTCAGCAAGCACGGACTTACTAACGGTTCCAACAAACTCGCTACTAATTTGATTCACAATTGTCGAAGCCCCTGCGTCCGTCATCTTAGGTGCTATCGCATTGATCTTTTCATTCACCGAATAATCAATCTGCGGTTTCGTCGCATCATCTGTCACAACGGACACCATATCCTTCGAAAAGTCTGCCGGAATGTGGATTGCCGCGTAATATTTCCCGCTTTTCACACCCTTTTGCGCCTTCTCATTGCTAACAAAAGTCCAGCCTAATTTATCATTTTTTTTCAACTTTTTCTTGAGTTCTGATCCTATGTTTACGTTTTTGTTTTTTCCTGGAACAGAAACCTCAGCACCTTTATCGTCGATGGAAACGGCCACTTTTATCCCCTTGGTATTCGAATATGGATCCCAAAGTGCTTCAATGTTGAACCACGCATAAAGCGAAGGTAAAATAATTAGAGCAATAACAAGGAGAAGTGCAAGCGGCGCTTTAAAAACACGGCGCCAGTCTAAAATAAAAATTCCAAGTACCTTTTTTATTTTAATCTCCTCCTACCTAAATGTTTGTACAATAAATTTATTAATTAATTCTTTCACGTCTTTTTTCGCTTCCTCATAACTTCCACTCTGCAGATTTTTTAGGACCGAGTTCATTCCTTTTTCCGTTTCTTCCGCCAAAATAATTGGTAACACTTTGATTTCCTTCTGTGCCTTTAAATCAAAATCACTTTCGAGCATCTGGATAAAACGATCAGCATAACTATTTTGCATATGATGGACAAAGCTTTTTAACGAGTCAAACAGAACTTCCATGTAAAGATCTTCGTGCTTTTTTTGCAAGTGCTTTTGAAGCATTTCTTTTTTTTCTTCAAAAATTTGAGCATCAAATGGAATCCGTTTACTTTCCAGTTTAGAGATTGTCTGAAGAACTAGCATT
The DNA here is from genome assembly GCF_011800755.1 of Listeria valentina. Lineage (GTDB taxonomy): Bacteria > Bacillota > Bacilli > Lactobacillales > Listeriaceae > Listeria > Listeria valentina. Next base: position 20,063 of record NZ_JAATJW010000019.1, on the reverse strand, counting down.
TCAACGATTTCAAGCAAAGAAACAAAGTGTCCCGCTGACATTTCACTTTCTATTACCGTGGCTCCCCGATTTACTTTGGTTTCGATCAATTGTTCTGCTTCAAGTTGTGCAAGCGCCTTTCTAACAGGCGTTCTTGAAATATGTAACTCACTTGCGATAGAAGCCTCAGCAATGTGATCACCAACTCGGAGTTTCCCGCTTAAGATCTTTTCTTTAATCGTGATATAAGCTAATTTTTCAAATGTTTCTTTTTCGGGCACTCAAGCCTTCCCCCTTCATTAAAAATACTTTTTCCGCCAAAAAATGAGTGTTACAACGAGCGTTACGACAAGTGTAAAAATCATGATGAGTGAAAAAGCATGCGCATATTCCGCAAATGGTAATTTTACATTCATGCCATAGATGCTTCCAATAATGGTTGGAAGCGATAAAATAATCGTAAATGACGTCAAAAATTTCATGACCATATTTAAGTTGTTGGAAATGACAGAAGAAAAAATATCAGACATTCCACTAATAATCTGTGTATACGTATCTGTCATCGCAATCGCTTGTTTGTTTTCAACAAGCACATCTTGTAACAAATCTCGGTTCCCCTTATCCCACATAAAATGGCCGGCGCTCGCGATTTTATCAAGCGTTGCCTTATTAGATTGTAGAGCAGTGGCAAAAAACACGAGACTTTTTTGAACGGCCATAAACGCATACAGTTCTTCATTTTTCATAGATTGCTTAATTTTTAATTCTAGTCGATTGGTTGAACGAATAATTTCATTCAAATAACGCAAATAATAAAACGAGACCACATAGAGGATCGCAAATAAAAACTGCCCTCGCTTTTCCGTATTATAATATTTCCCCGTTTTATCCGTACCAATATTTTCAAGTACTGGCATTTTCTTGAGCGTAACCGTTATTATCACTTCGTGTGTTACAATGATTCCGATCGGTAAAGTTTCATACATTTTATAGCCAAGTTCATCTTTAGAAGCATATGGGCAGTCTACAATAACGAGCGAATGCTTAAACGTTTCATCAACACGCTCTGTTTCTATCCGAGATCGTTCTTCTGCATCAAGTGCATCGAAAAAATAATCACGTGGGACTCCGTACTTTTCACATAGCTGATAGACTTCTTCATCTGTTGGTGCTGTCACTTTAATCCAACAATTTGCACTTGGTTCATCAATCTGTTTGATTTCATCCTGGTCAACTGTTTCAAAGAACTCAATCATGTTTTTCCCTCGCTTCATAAAAACTCTACTTCTATATTAGCAATTTTTTTGTGCATTGTCGCATTTTATTATTGGTTCATTACAACAGATGCTATCTTATCACTCAATACAAAAAGATGCAAAGACGTTTACTAGAACAAACATCTTTGCATCTTTGTTATTTATTCAACTTACTGTGTCGTTTCCCATATGAGAAATAAATGATCAAGCCGATTGCGAACCAAATTCCACATACAAGCCATGTAAGAGGTTGAAGCCGTGTCATTAAGAACAAGCAAAGTATAGTGGATACGATCGGCAAAACTGGATAAAATGGCGTTTTAAAACCATCTTGTGAAACTTCCTTGTTTTTCCTAAGAAATAGAATCCCAAACGAAACTAACATAAAGGCAAATAGCGTTCCCATGTTGACAAGTTCCGCCAAGCGACTTAAAGGAACAACGCCTGCAAAAAAAGCGATAATCGTTGAATAAATCCATGTGTTTTTCACTGGTGTTTGATGTTTCGGACTTACTTCCGCCATTATTTTAGGAAGCAAGCCATCTCGTCCTAGCGCGTAGACAAGACGTGTTCCGCCATAAAGCATAACAAGGATAACAGTGAGCATCCCAATAACAGCACCCAGTGAAATGACGCCAGCCACCCAGTTTTGGTCAATCAATTGTAAAGCAAAAGCCACTGGATCAGAAACATTCAATTCCTTATAAGAAGCAATCCCAGTAAGAACAACTGAAACCGCCATATAAAGTAGTGTGCAGACAAGTAATGAACCGATAATCCCAATTGGCATATTTCTTCTTGGGTTTTTCACTTCCTCAGCAGCACTAGATACAGCATCAAACCCGAGATAAGCAAAGAAGACAAGCGCTGCCCCGTTTAAAACGCCAGAAAAGCCAAATGGCATGAAAGGTTGCCAGTTCGATGGTTTCACATAAAATACGCCTACAATAAGGAATAGCAAGATAACACCAATTTTAAGAAATACAATCATTGTATTGACTCGCGTTGATTCTTTGATTCCACGTGTTAATAAGAAAGCCACTAAAAAAACAATTAAAATAGCTGGAATATTTATAAAAGTACCATTTGCTGGATCGAAAGAATTGGAAAACGCAGCCGGAATCTCAATATGAAATCCTCTCAAGAAAGCATTCAAATAGGAAGACCAACCACTAGCAACAGAAGCCACTGCAAGCCCATATTCAAGCAAAAGTGCCCATCCAAGTAGCCAGGCAATAAACTCACCAAAAATCACGTAGCCATAGGTATACGCGCTTCCTGCAACTGGAACTGCCGATGCAAATTCCGAATAGCACATCGCTGCAAGCGCACAAACGATAGCTGCGATGACAAAGGAAAAGACGATAGCCGGACCAGAATGAAGCGCAGCAACGGTTCCAGGTAAGATAAAGATCCCTGTTCCGACAATTGCCCCCACACCTAGTAAAATTAAATCAAATCCATTTAAGGTTTGCTTTAATTGGATGCTCACACTTTTATTTTTATGAATTAAATCATGAATCGGTTTTTTTCTAAAGATGGACAAACTTTTCACACTCCCTTTACTTGCATATAACTTTTTCTATCATACATTTTTACACATTAAAGTTCAATAGCATTAAAGAAATAAAATTGTTTTTTTGTTTTCTTTCAAGTTGACGAGAATATTTGTACTTATATCATGTTTGTTGTAAAATAGCTATAATTGGAAAAGTTGCCTTCGTGCAAATCCATTATTTTAAAATAGAAAGAGGCTATGGCATTGCTAATCATTTATCTGCTTTTAATCGTTGGCCAATTCGCATTTGCATATTTTCAAATCTTCCAAGATCCAAGCTTTCTTAGCTTTATAGCAGATTTGGCTTTCGTTTTTCTCATTCTTCTACTTGTTCATGCATTTGTAAAAGAACGTTATCATGTTTATGTTTATGCTGGACTCACCTTTATTGTCGGTGTACTCATGTTGGTATTCGTTTTATATAGTCGCTTCTATCATGAAATTCCGACATATCACAGCTTCTCATTAATCGGAGAAGTCGGCGTTGTAAAAGATAGCGCATCGAGTTTACTAAAATGGTATGACTGGCTATTCTTTGCTAACCTGTTACTGCTTCCTGTAGTCCTTTATTTGCGACTTAAAAAGCATGTTTCCTTTAAATCTTTTCGAATCAAGCGCAACTCGTTTGGAGCTATTGTTTCCATTTTAGTTTTACTGATCGGGCTTTTCACTTATGACATGATGAACAAAAATATTATTAGTGATACAAAGCGTGCGGAGAAAATGGGGGTTTTTACTTTTAATCTCGCCACGGCATTTACTGGAACCGCCCACGTTCGCGCAGCCGATTTAAATGCTGAAAATGTTCAAAAATTAAAGGGTGTTACGCCTAAGAAAAATCCTAAGTATTTTGGAACTGCTAAAGGAAAAAACTTGATCATTATTCAACTTGAATCGCTGCAACGCAATTTAACAAGTGTCAAAATAAACGGCAAGTCAATTACGCCAACGCTTGACAAGTTGCAGAACGAAACCCTTTATTCCGATTCCTTTTTCCAAACTGTTTCAAAATCAAACACGGCTGATGCGGAATGGTCCGTTTATACTTCTACTTTCCCAAGTGGTTATTATACCAATACCCAAACTTATGGAAATCGAGTGATTCCTGGTTTACCTCGTGTTCTTGGGAAAAAAGGTTATACATCAGCAACTTTCCATACAAATGATGCAAGTTTTTACAACCGCGAAAATTTCTATCCAGCTGTTGGTTTTGATAAGTTTTATGATCGTTCATTCTTTGGGGATGAAGACAAAATTGGATTTTCTGCAAGTGATGAAGTCTTGTATAAAAAATCACTACCTGTCCTTGAAGAGCACTATAATAATAAAGAACCATTTTATGCACAACTGATTTCTGTAAGCTCGCACATGCCGTTTAAAATCCCAGAAGAAAAACAAGCATTGACACTTCCAGCCGATCTTGAAGGCACAGAACTTGGGGATTACTTCCAAGCTGTAAATTATGCGGATACGCAACTTGGCAAATTCATTGATGAACTGAAAGCTAAAGGAATTTGGGATGATTCTGTTGTTGTGATGTATGGGGATCACCATATTATTGATACGACGGCACTTCCTGATAATCAAAAGAAATATATCAATCGTTCTTCAGAACTAAAAGCTCAGCCAGCCGATGATTACCGGATTCCATTTTTCCTTCACGCTCCGGGAATTGAAAAAACTGGAAAGATTAATAATATCGGTGGAGAGATTGATGTGATGCCAACTGTTTTAAATTTACTTGGCATTAAATCGGACAATCAAATTATGTTCGGGGAAGATATCTTAAATTCTAAAACAAACTTTGTTCCAGAACGCTATACGATGCCTGAGGGTAGCTATTTCACTAATGATTATATGTACGCACCCGATGAAAGTTTTGAAACCGGTAAAGCTACACATTATGATGGTTCGAAATTGCCACTAAATGATTCCGTTAAGGAACGCTTTGATGCAAGCCGGAAATTACTGCAGTACTCAGATAGCTACGTGGAAAATTTCCCGAAACAAAAAGATGAAGAAAAGCAAGATGAGAAATAAAAAAAAACCGCGTTTCCGAGTGGAAACGCGATTTTTTTTTTATTTGTCTTTCTTCCAATTTTTCCGTTTGAAAGTAAATTGCTTCATCCAAGGTAACCCCTTTTTCAGCGCAATATAGCCGATAATTGCAATAACAAGTGCACCTAAAATATCCACGATGATGTCACCCATTGTATCTGCAAGTGCTGCTCGCCCAACATAAGGCGTTCCTCCTGATGTTTCAAATCGTTGCATGTTGAGTCCAAGCAAACCATCAAAGGTGTATTCATAGACTTCCCAAAATGCGCCAAGCGTAACTGCGAAACAAAAAGAAAATACGGCAACAAATCCTGGTTTCATTTTTAAGACAACATTTTCATTGAAATTTAGTAAGCTGACAAAAGAAAAACCAATTGCCCCTAACATCGCACCACTGAAAATATGCAAAATTTTATCCCAATATGGAACGATCGAATAAAATTTTTGAATCGTACCAAGATAAATCGATCCGTAAAGGAAAATAATAAACAGTAAGTACACCAAACCAGGAATTTCAAATTTAAAGCTTCTTGAAAGAATCGACGGCAGTGCCAAGATCAAAATTCCTAAAATAATTTCAACCAATAAGAAGATATAGTCGCTTTGTAAGGTTACTTTTGGGCCGTGTACGGGTTGCTCGACAGGCGCGGTGAAAATTTCAAATACCGTGAAGACAAGTGACACCGCCATTGACGCAAAAATAAATAGCGCCACCCACTGCGTCCAATTCAATTTTTTAATCCAGTTCATTCTTTTGTACCTCCCAATCATTTTAACAAGGCTCTCCGCCTTTCTTTACCCAAAAATAGTCAGAAAAAAACCGACATGATCTTCTCATGCCGGCGCAAAAGCTTTTTTAATTTTTGGAAGGATAGTTTTCCAAGAAATAAATAAGCGTTTGCAGTTCCGTCGTTAAATCGATATGATGAACGCGAACTTGTTTAGGGACACTGATTCTAGCTGGCGTGAAGTTTAAAATCCCTTTCACGTCTGCTTCTACTAGTTTGTCCACCGTTTCCTGAGCTTCATCAGCTGGAACCGTTAAAATGACTACTTCAACTTGATTTTCTTTTAAAATTTCTTCCATATCATTTAAATGATAAATCGGAATTTCTTGCTGTACCGTGCCTACTTTAGCTGGATCTACATCAAATGCCGCGCAAACGCGGATATTATTGTTCTTCATGAAGTTATAGTGAAGCAGAGCCATCCCAAGATTTCCGACTCCGATTATAGCCACATTTGTTTCTTTATCTTGACTTAGCGTTTTACCGAAAAAATCAAGTATGTAAGAAACATTATAGCCGTATCCTTTTTTCCCTAATGCACCAAAGTAAGAAAAATCACGACGAATCGTTGCAGAGTCAACTTTTACAGCCTCACTTAATTCGGCAGAAGAAACACGCTCCTTGCCTGATTCGTAAAGATATTTCAAATAACGATGATAAAGCGGTAAACGCTTCGCCGTCGCCTGCGGGATTTTTGTTGTTTCATCCATATTCTTCATTCGTCCTTTCTACCTTAAAATTCACTTTTTTGACTGCAATTCTGCAGTTAATTTTGTTTGAAACTGTTTTCACTTTCACAATGCTTGCTTTTCTACTATAAACATTTCACAAGTAATGCACAATCTTTTTGCTCAAAAATTTTTAAAAAAAGGACTTAACCGTTTAATTTAAAGGATACTTCTGTTTTATTTTACCGTAAAATCACAAATAAAGCTAACTATTTCACATAATTTTTTTATGTGATTGCATGATATACCGCTTTAAGCTAAACTAATAGAGATGGGAGAGAGAAAAATGATTCTATTACAGGCGCAACAAATTGCAAAATACTTCGGTGCAGAAGTCATTTTAGAAAATATTAAACTCGAAGTGAAAACGAACGACCGGATCGTGCTTGTCGGCCGAAACGGTGCGGGTAAGTCAACGCTTCTAAAAATCCTTGCCGGGCAAATCGGCTATGATGCTGGAACCATTTCACATCCAAAAAATGTTCGAATTGGTTACTTGGCGCAAAATACAGGACTTGAATCTAGCAAAACCATTTGGAATGAAATGCTTGCTGTGTTTGATGACTTGATTGAACTTGAAAAAGAAATTCGTGCGATGGAGCAGCGACTTGCGGATGCAAGTTTATACGAAGATCCTGAGTCTTCCAAGCAAGCTCTTGAAACATATGATAACTTGCAACACCTTTTTAAAGAACGTGGCGGTTACACGTACGAAGCGGAAATTCGCTCAATCCTGAATGGTTTTAAATTTTATCAAGAAGACTATGATAAGCTCGTCTCTTCACTGAGCGGTGGGCAGAAAACTCGGCTCGCGCTCGCCAAATTACTTTTATCGAAGGAAGACTTGCTGATTCTTGATGAACCGACTAACCACCTTGATATCGAAACGCTGGCATGGCTTGAAAATTACTTACAAAACTACTCGGGGGCACTTTTGATCGTGTCGCATGACCGCTATTTTCTCGACAAAGTGGTGAGTCAAGTCTATGAAATCAGCCGTACTAAAATGCAGCATTATCCGGGGAACTACAGCCGTTACTTAATCTTAAAGCAAGAAAAACTAGAACGAGAATGGAAAGAGTTTGAAAAACAACAAACTGAAATTGGAAAACTGGAAGATTTCGTTGCCCGTAATTTGGTTCGCGCTTCAACCACTAAGCGCGCTCAGAGTCGTCGCAAAAAGCTTGAAAAAATCGAACGTCTTGACCGACCTGATGGAGCAGAAAAAGCGGCTCACTTCGGTTTCCAATTTGAACGGGCTTCGGGAAATGATGTTTTGTTTGTCGAAGATCTTTCAATTGGCTATGAAAAAGAAAAAACCATTTCGAAAAATTTGACGTTTGAAATCAAACGCCAAGATAGCATTGCTCTTGTCGGTCCAAACGGAGTTGGAAAGTCAACGCTACTTAAAACGCTGATTCAAGAGCTATCCCCGTTAAGCGGAAGTTTCCGATTCGGGACGGGTGTAAAAATCGGTTACTACGACCAAGAACAAGCAAAACTTTCTTCGAACAAAACCGTGCTCCTTGAACTTTGGGACGACTATCCAGAGCTAGATGAAAAAACCATTCGAACAACGCTTGGTAATTTCCTTTTCTCTGAAGATGATGTTTTAAAACTTGTATCGACATTGAGTGGCGGAGAAAAAGCGCGGCTTGCCCTTGCCAAGCTCACGCTTTTAGGTGCCAATGTGCTGATCCTAGATGAACCGACCAACCATCTTGATATTGATAGTAAAGAAGTTCTTGAAGCTGCTTTAATTGACTTCGCTGGAACGATTCTTTTCGTTTCGCATGACCGCTACTTTATCAATCGAGTAGCTTCCAAAGTTGTTGAACTTAGTTCAGAAGGCGCTCGCGTTTACCTTGGCGATTACGACTACTATCTTGAAAAGCTAGCTTACGAAAAAGAAATCGCTCAACTCGAATTCGAAGAGAAACTTCAAGCGGGACAAATTGAAGAAAAAAGCGTTTCTGGAAGTAAAGAATCCTATCAAAAAAGCAAAGAAAATCAAAAATTGTTCCGCCAGAAAACAAGAAAACTTGCAGAAATTGAAACCGCGATGGAAGATGCTGACGGTAAAATTGCAGAACTTGAACAGCTTTTAACGCAACCTGATGTCTTTAACGACCATGAAAAAACGCTTCAAATTACAGAAGAGCTAGATAGCGTAAAACAAGTAGCCGAAGCACTAATGGAAGACTGGGAAACGCTAAGCGTGGAAATTGAAGCACTGACTGAAGAATAAAAAAACAAGCTCACGGATAATCATCCATGAGCTTGTTTTTTTATTTATTCAACAGTTACACTTTTCGCCAAGTTCCGTGGTTTATCCACATCACAATCCCGGTGAAGTGCTGCATAATAGGCTAGTAGCTGACAAGGAATAACGCTAACAAGTGGTGTTAAAAGTTCGTGTACATGCGGTAAAACAAGCTGATCTCCAGGTTGTTCTAAGCCTTCCATCGCAAATACACAAGCATTTGCCCCACGTGCTAAAACTTCATTGACATTTCCGCGAACGTTCCAATTGATATTTTCTTGCGTAATGAGCGCAAAAACAGGCGTTTCATCTTCAATAAGCGCGATTGTTCCGTGTTTCAACTCACCGCTTGCGAATCCTTCTGTTTGAATATAGGAAATTTCTTTTAACTTAAGAGCTGCTTCCATCGCCACAAAATAGTCAACACTCCGGCCTATGAAGAAAGCATTGCGTGTTGTCGCTAAGAATTCGCCAGCAATATGTTCCACAAGTTCCTTACTCGAAACCATAGCTTCCATAGCTGTTGCTGCAATTCCTAGTTCTGCTACGATATCAAATTGGCTCGCAGCTTCGTTCCCGCGAGTGCGCCCGACTGCTACCGCCAAAACGCTTAACACAGCCACTTGCGCTGTATAAGCTTTCGTTGAGGCTACCGCAATTTCTGGACCAGCATAAAGATACATAGCTTGATCTGCTTCCCGGTCAAGCGTTGATCCCGGCACATTCGTAAGTGTAAGCGTACGATGTCCCATTTCTTTCACCTTCACTAACACTTGGCGGCTATCCGCCGTTTCCCCACTTTGCGTGATAAACAAGAACAACGGATTTTCAGAAAGTAGAGGCATATTATAACCAAATTCACTAGAAATATGAACTTCTACTGGAATTTCAGCCAAACGCTCGATTAATACCTTGCCGACATACCCCGCGTGGCTACTTGTTCCACAAGCGATAATATAAATACGATCGGAAGCAAGAATTTCGTCAAGTATGGCTTGATCAACAGAAATATCTCCCTTTTCACTTTGATAAGACTGGATGATACGGCGCATCACAGCTGGCTGCTCATCGATTTCTTTTAACATATAATGCGGATAAGTTCCTTTTTCGATGTCAGAAGCATCAATAGTTGCTGTAAACGGAGCGCGTTCCACTTCTTCACCATCAAGTGTCTCAATTTTAATTTGATCCCGGCTCAAAATAACAAGTTCTTCATCTGCAATTTCAATAAATTCACTTGTTTCTTTTAATACAGCCATTGAATCACTTGCAATGACATTAAAGCCAGTACCTACGCCAATTAAAAGCGGACTTTTATTTTTAGCTGCAAAAAGTGTTTCTGGCTGCGTTTTGTCGATCACACAAATTGCATAAGAACCATGAAGCAGTTGTAAAGTCTTACGCATGGCTTCACTCGTTTTCATACCTTCTTGCGCAAATTTTTCAATCAGTTGAACGATAACTTCTGTGTCTGTATCGCTTTTGAACTGGGCACCCTCTAAGTAAGTTTCTTTAAGAGCTGCGTAGTTTTCGATAACCCCATTGTGCACAATTACAAACCGTCCCGTTGCACTTTGATGCGGGTGAGCATTCGCTTCACTTGGTTTACCGTGAGTTGCCCAGCGCGTGTGACCAATTCCAACTTCACCAAAAGCTTCACTTCCCACTTTTTTGCGCAAGTCAGCAATCCGTCCTTTTTCTTTGATCACAGTCAACTGTTCATGATCTAGTAAGGCGATTCCCGCCGAATCATAACCGCGATATTCTAATTTTTCAAGTCCATTTAGTAAAATTTCTTTCGCATTATTTCTACCAATATATCCAACAATTCCACACATAACAAAAAGCCTCCAATTAATTTAAGACAGACGAATCCAATTTTCTTACTGCCTTTATTTTTCACGTTTCCTTGGAGGGTGTTCCGCATGTTCTTTAGCGCTCTGTTCAACCAGTCACCTGATTGGTTTGTAGCTAAAGCATAACGACTGCATGCACAGCCGAGAGACTCCCGCCGAATTCTCGATTAATCTCCTCCTCGTCAACTGATTTCAGATAAGCCGGAATTTCACCTGCTTATTTATAGGCTGCAATCAGTTCTGGCGCTTTTATTTACTTGTTAACGATCCTCCTTTTTTCAGTATTCAAGGAAACTTCTCTAAGTTTACAATAAAATGTATATGTCGTCAAGCCTTACAATTAGTCATCTTGCTAAAATTGGTCTATACAAAAAAGAACATAATGCCAGCTGGCATTATGTTCTTTTTTTCCCAACTAATTGAAATATGCCTGAAAGCGAGGCAAATAAAGCCATTAATAAATAGATACCAAAAATACGATTTTCTCCTTCAGCCAGTTTCAAACCATTTTTAGCCGCATAACGCATCCATTCATCAAACCAGATATAATTCATCAAATAAATAAAACCAATTCCCAAAACAAGCCCCGCTAGAAGATAAGAACCTTTTCTGAAAGTGAGAATTGCAGCTACTAAAAGTAAAACAGCACTTAAGCCTAAGATGATCATATCAAAATTTGTATTAAAGCTAAAAGCAACGCTATTCTTTGATGAGTGATTATATTCAAGTATGAGTAAGATAAGCGCCCAAACGGCAAGCCCCGCAGCAAGGAACGCAGTCACGATGCCTGAAATACGCCATTTTGTCTTCCAGTTTTCTGCTTGTAAATCAGCACTAGCAGACGTTCCACCTCGAATGAATAATAAAAAGACAAATAAAAGTATCGATATGACCGTTAAAGTAATGCCAGTATACTCAAATGGGAAGTCATCGCCCCCAAAATTTTCCAACAATTTAAATTGGTAAAAATAGGTTGATAACCCATGGAAAAGTGCGAACGCGAACAAAACCAAAAGGGCTGGAACTCGAATAGGATTTTTCTTTAAAAGTAAAAAGCCAGATCCAAAAAGTAAAATCACAAAAAGCCCCATTACCCACTGATTCCATACGAACGAATTCTCGTCTTCAAAATAACTATAAACCGCACTCAAAAAGCTGTGAAGCTGTGTAAAGCCAAGCATAAAAACAACACTCGCGCTTATTTTTCGAGCTCGCTCTATCATTCTTTCAAATCCTTTCTAAATAAAAACCCCGCTACCGAAAACGCGATAACGGGACTTTGATTAAATTTTATTTATCTAAACCCATTTCATCTTGCACAACAGTTGCAATTTGGTTGCAGTAACTTTCTGTTTCCTCTGCTGTTTTAGCTTCTACCATAACACGTACAAGCGGCTCAGTTCCAGAAGGCCGAACAAGTACACGGCCATTTCCTGCCATTTCATTTTCAACTGCTTCGATCGCAGCATGAACTTTCGGATTATCTGTTACAGCGTGCTTATCTGTTACACGAATGTTCACGAGCTTTTGCGGGTAAGTTTGCATCTCACTAGCAAGTTCAGAAAGCTTTTTACCAGTTGCTTTCATCACGTTGATCAACTGAATCCCAGAAAGCAACCCATCACCTGTTGTATTATGATCAAGGAAAACAATATGTCCAGATTGCTCGCCACCAAGATTATAGTTGCCATTTCGCATAGCTTCGACCACATAACGGTCTCCAACAGCTGTTTGCACATCGTGAATTTGCAGCTCCTCTAAACCTTTATAAAAGCCTAGATTACTCATCACAGTCGAAACAACAGTACTTTGTTTTAAAAGACCTTGTTCATTTAAATATTTCGCGCAGATGAACATAATTTTATCTCCATCCACAATTGTTCCATTTTCATCAACTGCAATCACGCGGTCACCGTCACCATCAAAAGCAAGCCCTACATCTGCTCCTTTTTCTTTTAAGAAAGCAGCTAATGCTTCGGGGTGAGTTGAACCTACGCCGTCATTAATATTCAAGCCATCAGGTGAAGCGCCCATAGAAACAGTATCTGCTTCTAAGTCTGCAAACAAATGCGTTGCTAGGCTGGACGTAGCTCCATTTGCACAATCAAGTGCCACTAACAAGCCTTCAAAACTTTGATCGACCGTTTGTTTTAGGAATTGTAAATATTTCTGTTTACCTTCAAAATAATCGCTCACTGTTCCAAGTCCTTCAGCGCTTGGACGAGGTAAGTCATCTTTTTCTTGATCTAGCAATGCCTCGATTTCAAGTTCTTGATCGTCCGAAAGTTTGAAACCATCAGATCCGAAAAATTTAATTCCATTATCTTGTACTGGATTGTGTGAAGCAGAAATCATGACACTTGCCGAAGCGCCTTGTGCTGTTGTTAAGTAAGCGACACCCGGTGTAGAAATCACACCAAGACGCATAACTTCTATGCCAACAGAAACGAGTCCAGAAATAAGTGCCGATTCGAGCATTTCCCCCGAAATTCGTGTATCACGTGCCACGAGTACTCGAGGATGTTCTCCTACATGACGTGTTAACACATAACCGCCCATACGTCCCAATCGGAAAGCCAGTTCAGGTGACAATTCTTCATTAGCAACTCCTCGAACTCCATCTGTTCCAAAATATTTACCCATTATTAATTCTCTCCTTCTATTCAAAGAAACATTAAAATCCAATTTTCTACTGCTTAAAGTCAAGCAAAATTTTTCTTTCTCTTAACTAACAAAATTCACTGCAGTTTACATTATACCTTTTTTACAAGAAAAATTCATCTAAAGTCTAAAACATCGCTTCAAAAGTCAACATTTGACTTGTTCTTTGTATTTTATTCTTCATTTTTTTCTTCAATGTTAAAAATGGCCGTACTTGTGGATATTGAATAAGTAACCCCTCTTGGGAGTCCCCCGACTTCAATTCTTGCACTGTAGCGTCCAACTGTTGCATTGGCTAAATTCGCCGTTACACTTACATTAGAAGAGTTAAGATCGCTCAGTAAGCTGTTTTTCCCGTATAATGTCAGATTAACTTTACTGTTTGTCGGTGAGATAAGAGTTGCGGTTAAATTTGCTGGCAAAGACTGCGCAGAAATATTGTGTCCTGACAAGGTCTTCGAAGACTCTGCATCTTCTTGATTATTTTCTTGACCTGAATCATCTTGTTCATCCGTACTAGCATTTGAATTATCGCCTTCAGTCCCCTCATTACTATTTTCATTTGAGGAAGCCTTGCTGCCATCAGACTTTTTTGCTGTCTTAATCCTCACTTCAATAGAAGAAGGCTGCACAGCTTCCGCTCCACTTGGAACTGGAATAGTGACTTCTTTTACTGTATCTGCAGTTAAATTGGCCACTGGCACATTAACGGTAATTTGATCAATATTTTTTAGTGCATCATCGTCGCCGATAACGACAACCTCGTCTTGATCTGCTGTCATACTTTGGATGGAAATATTATCTGGCAAATTGCCTTCCGCTTTTAATTTAAGTGGAACGGACTTCCCCACCTTGCTCACCGGAACTTTCACTTTCACTTTTTGCGGACTGATTTCGACATCTAATTTATTTAAGTTTCGATCAAACGCCGAAACGGTCGCTTCGGCCTCAAAGTCATCCTTATGTTTCTTGCTATCATCTACATTTGCTTTAACATACGCGATTTCTTCCACCGTGTCTTTTGCGCCGGTAATAGAAACTTTACCAGGACTAATTTTGATATTTCCTGCTGTGTAGCCACTTGCAATCGCATTACTACTTAGTTCTGCATCGACCGAAAACTTCTTCGTTACTTTTTCCTGCACGTTCACTTTTATCGTTTGCGGACTAATTGTGGCTTTTAAACGATTCGAAAGGTTTTTGATTTTTAATTTCACATTTTTTTCACCGATCGAGGCGTTCCGTAAGTCTGCATATACTTTGAAGTCCTGCTGTGCTTTTGTATTTTGCACAATACTTCTCGGACCACTAATCGTAACCGATACCGTTTCAGGAAGTCCAGAGACATAAAGGTTCTTTTTGTCATAATAAACTTCTACAGGGACGTTTTGAATGACCTCTGTATCATTTTGTGTGGTAGTTTGGAATGTTCCTCCACTATTTTTATTATCTGTATTCACAGAAGTAAACAAAATGGCTGCTAACAAAAGCGCAACAATGCGAATCGACCATTTATTATTTAAAATTCGATCCATCATTTTTTACCGCCTCCTAGCCACTTAGAAAAGAAGGTTGTCTTTTTCTCTGGTAATTTTACAAGCTCTTGTTCAAGAATTTCTTTTAAGCGTTCCTCTGAAACATCTCGAAACAGTTCGCCACTCTTTGTTACAGAAATTCCGCCCGTTTCCTCTGAAACAACAACGGTTAAACTGTCTGTGACTTCACTAATTCCAAGTGCCGCCCGGTGTCTCGTTCCAAGTTCTTTGGATAAGTACGGGCTATCCGAAAGAGGCAAATAGCTTGCTGCTGAAGCAATTTCGTTTCCCTTAATAATAACAGCCCCATCGTGAAGCGGTGTATTCGGAATAAAAATATTAATTAGCAATTGTGAAGAAACATGGGCATGCAGCGGAATCCCTGTTTCAATGTAATCTTCCATCCCCGTATCTTTCGCAATTGAAATAAGCGCGCCAATCCGCCTTTTTGACATATATTTGGTTGAATCAATGATCGCATCCACAATTTGATGCTGTTCTTTTTCAATTCGCGAACCAATTCGTATAAAAATATTTCCTCGTCCAAGTGTTTCAAGAGCCCGTCGTAACTCAGGTTGGAAAATAATGATAATCGCCAGAAATCCCCATGTTAGCGCTTGATCTGTGATCCACTCTACTGTTTGAAGACCGAGGAAGCTACTGATGATTTTCACCGCGATAATAATGAAAATTCCTTTTAACAGTTGAACAGCTTTCGTTCCGCGGATGAGCATGATCAGCTTATAGATTACAAACCAAACAACAAGAATATCTATGATGTTTGCAAGATAATGTAGCATTGAAATGTTTGAAAAGCTCATCTTTTCGCCTCCGTCTTTTTTAGGCAAACCTGCCTAGGTAATTACAAACCATCCGACAACATTCGGACAGATTCACTTTTATCATTGTATCACAAAAGCTTTCTAACAACGATTAATATCACATGAGAAATGAAGAAGAATTTACTTTCCTTGCGCGAAATCTTTACAGTGGTTCTTTCAAGAATATAAAAAGCACCCTCTTCAAAATCCGAGGATGCTTTTACTTTTTAAATTTCATGATATTGCGTTTTTAAATCCTTTTTAGGTGTTCTTTTTTTCTTATCATCTGTAGCAAAATGAACAACAAAACAAAATAGCTGATGCAAAGAACCGATTATACCACCGGCAACACAAGCGACAAGCCCTATTGTTAGGAAATCAAGTACTGGGAAAGTAATGCCATTTGTTCCAGCAACGCCAAGTATGAAAACAACAATCATGGGTATAATATAATAACGAATATCCAGATTTGACATCTCGCGCACTCCTCACCTTCCAAATTACTTCAAATTCCTTCACGAACTTGTCTTCTATTACAAGTATACGACCTGTAGTTCCTAATTTCAAGGCATTTTTTCAAGTTCACAAAATTGTCAAGTTTCGCGAAATCAAAGTAACTTTCCTACAGAATTTTTTGCCCTTCTTTTTGTCTTTTTCAGACTAAATTTTTAGCTTTCTTTCATCTACTAAAGTCCGTGCTTTAAAATAAATTTCGAACAACCTAGCCATAAATTTAGCGGATTTATTCCCCTCGTCTCGGAGCGGGTTTAACCCTGCAATCATGATTGTTGAAAAAGAGCTCTCCTCCGCCATGACACGCATGAAATAAGCAATCTCCCTATAAGTAAGTCCACCAAATGATGACTGATTTACTCCCGGAACAAACACTGGATCCATCGCGCTAGCACTCAGCAATAAATGAACTTCCGTATTTTTTTCGTGTACCCAAGCAAGCAGCCTCAAAATGACTTCTTCAAAGCCCAAATTTTCAATATCTGTCAAACCAAAATACTGAATACCCGTTTTCTCAAAGAAAGATTTTTCCTTTTCAAGTTCTCGTTTAGCGCTCAAAACACAAAAGTGCGCAGGTTTTATCTTCAAGTCTGCTGTATCCAAACACTCTTCTTCAAAAAGTTTTTTTAAAATCCCAAGATAAGAGTCAAAAAAATCCGTTTGCATCGGTGCATCAAGAACAACGTAAACGCTTTCTTTATTTTGTTTCTGCGTAGCGTCAAGAAGTAGCAGTGCATTCCACTCATCTCCAGCAAGAACAAGAGAAGTGTCTACTTGTCGAAGCATTCCTTCAAGCAGCCCTGCTTGACTTAACATTTTGTTTGTAATCGCTTTCAAGTCAAGGCTTAAAAAAAGCATTTCTTCCATATAGACATCCAAGTTCTTAAAATCGTAAAGCTCGATTTCCAAGTTTGCGAGTTGCTCCAAAATCCCCGTGTAACGAATCGCAAAAGGAGCTAATGCGGTTCCTTGTCGCTGATTCGAAAAAACCCAAGGAATTCCAAATATCCCTACTTTCTGCATCATTCATCCACCTATTCTCTATTTATTCATAACAGATTCATTTTACCACGCTTCTACATAAAAAGAAAAAATTTCGGTTAATTGCCAAAATTGATTTTTTATATAAAAAAAGACTTAAAAAAAGCGTATTTTCCTATTAGGAAAATACGCTTTTGAAACAAAGTTTAGTTATGAAAATGACATAGTTCCTTTTTTACAGGTACGCTTGCTTTTGTTAAGCTTGCTTCATTCCAATAACGAATTAGAAAAAAGTTCCCCCGTTTTAATTCACATTCATTCCTTTAAGTGATACGGATAAGTAGCTACAACAACATCGCGTTGCATCATCAACCTTGTTCGAATCATTAAACTCGTTTGGTTATGCAGTAAGTTTTGCCAACCTTTTTTAGGAATGAATTGAGGAATAAGCACAGTTAATGAATAGTTATCGTGATCCGCTTTTTGTTTAGCTGTATCGATAAACTTCATCAGCGGTTCAGAAATCGAACGATAGGTCGAATAAAGATGAGCAACACGGACCTCAGGATGAATTCGATTCCACCTCTCGACGAATTCTTTTCCCTGCATCCGATCAATCGAGACATGGACCGCGATAACTGTGTCCCCAATGGATTTTGCATATTTAAGTGCACCTTCTACTACCTTTGTTGTATCAGAAACGGCTACAATCACAACATTTCCTTTAAAATCAGAAACATCAATATCCATCGATTCATCTACTCGAAGTTGCCGTTTTAATTTCATATAGTGGCTTCTTGTCCGGTGAAAAACAAAAATCATAATCGGCAAGAAAACGAAAACTGGCCACACTGATTCGATCCGCGTAAGGAATAAAACAATGAGTACTGTGAAAGAAATAGTCGCCCCTAGTAGATTGGCAGCCAGTTTTTTATGCCAACCTTCTGAGCGTTCTTTCCACCACTTGATAATCATCCCGGTTTGCGAAAGCGTGAACGGAATAAACACCCCTACGGAGTAAAGCGGAACAAGTAATTCTGTTTTCCCTTTGAATAAAATGATGAGTAAAATCGAGCCGACAGCAAGCGTAATGATACCGTTTGAGTAGCCGAGCCGATCCCCTCTTGCCAAATACATGCGCGGCATATATTTATCTTTCGCGAGGTTAAACGCCAGAAGCGGAAAAGCAGAAAATCCCGTGTTAGCCGCGAGCACTAAAATTAGTGCAGTCGTTGCTTGAATAAAGTAAAACATGAAATTTCTACCAAAAACATTTTCCGCAATCTGTGAAAGAACAGTTACTTTGAGTTCTGGCATGGTTCCATAAACGAAAGCAAGCACAGTAATTCCAAGGAAAAAGAATCCTAAAATCGTTGCCATAATCGTCAGTGTTTTAGCAGCATTTTTGGCTTGCGGTTTTTTAAAGAGCGGTACGGCATTAGAAATCGCTTCAATCCCTGTTAATGAAGCTGATCCAGATGCAAAAGCTCTTAATAATAGAAACAGAGTCACACCTTGCACGTGCGTACCAATGGATGCTGTTTCGTGTGTGGCGTCCATCCCCAAAAGGACCTTAATGATTCCTGTTAAAATAAGCACAACAATGGAAAAGACAAAAAGGTAAACTGGAATGGCTAAAATACTAGCAGACTCCGTGATGCCCCGTAAATTGATGATCGTGACAACGATCACGAGAAAAACGGCAAGCGGTACGGCGAAAGGATAAAGCGAAGGAACAGCAGAGATGATCGCATCTGTTCCTGAAGAAATACTAACTGCAACCGTCAGCATATAATCTACAAGAAGTGAACCACCGGCCACAAGTCCAGCATTTTTCCCGAGATTCTCTCGCGAAACTACGTAAGCCCCACCACCGTGTGGATATGAATGAATGATTTGTTTATAAGAAAGATTTAATGCAAATAAAAGAACCAATACGCAAAGTGCGATTGGAATCGAATACCACATTGCAGCTGCACTCACAGTAACTAAAACAAGCAAAATTTGTTCTGTTCCATATGCAATGGAGGATAGTGCATCTGACGAAAGCACAGCTAAAGCTTTTAGTTTCCCTAATTTTTGTTCTCCTGCTTCTGAGCTTTTAAGCGGGCGCCCAATGAGTAGTCTTTTTAAAGGCGATGCCAATTTCATTCCCTACCTTTTTTTGAATTTCGTACAACAAGCTATACAATATCACACATTATAGCACAGGGCTCAACCAATATGTGCAACTTTTTATTACAAATCGAATACAGCTTGATGTTAACAGCATTACGACCGGAAACTTGGCTGAAATTGATCCTCGCATACTTCTTATTTGGTGAGGTCTTATTTTCAGAAAAAAAAAACTTTATTTTAACTATTTACAAATGCCGTGACAGTTTATATAATAGTTTTTGGCTGTGAAATTTCTTTTCAAAGTTTGGCCCGTTGGTCAAGCGGTTAAGACACCGCCCTTTCACGGCGGTAACACGGGTTCGAATCCCGTACGGGTCATCAAAGCCCAGTTCTTTTCTTCGAAAAAACTGGCATTATTTTAAAAAATGTTATACTATAATAAAGTGACGTTTCACTTGGTATAACATGCCGACTTAGCTCAATCTGGTAGAGCAACTGAATCGTAATCAGTAGGTTGCGGGTTCAATTCCTGCAGTCGGCACTTTATATAGGAGGAGTAGCGAAGTGGCTAAACGCGGCGGACTGTAAATCCGCTCCTTCGGGTTCAGTGGTTCGAATCCACTCTCCTCCACCAGTTTATTGGGCTATAGCCAAGCGGTAAGGCAACGGATTTTGATTCCGTCATGCGCTGGTTCGAATCCAGCTAGCCCAGCCATTAATGAGCCATTAGCTCAGTTGGTAGAGCATCTGACTTTTAATCAGAGGGTCGGTGGTTCGAGCCCACCATGGCTCATCAAAAGGATGAAAGAGAACTTCTCTTTCATCCTTTTTTCTTGCCTAATATGCTATAATTTTAAAAAAACAATCGACTGAAAGTCTAGTGGTAATAAGTCAAGCTGAACTTTTAAATTATTTTCAAGGAAAAACTAATTTTTGAGCGCACTGAAC
>NZ_JAATJW010000018.1 GCF_011800755.1 Listeria valentina | reverse complement strand
TTTTCCATTTTTATAGAAAAAAACGCCCATCCCTCTTCTTTCTCATGGAGGGATGGGCGTTTTTCGACAGTCTGAGGAGAGGCGCTTGGCGCCTCTCCTTTTTAGTCCCTTAATTCGTAAGAATGACTTCCGATCGATCTAATTCTTTTCCGAAAGCATCATAAGCAACCATATAAATTTCTGCTTCCGCTACTTGAAATCTTCCAACATAATACTTATAACTTCCGTCTATTGGAACGGAAATCACTTGCCTGCGCTCACCGTCAGTTTCGATTGCGATCTTTTGAACATCCCCAGTATAGTTCCCTGTCACATAGCTATCTTTCCCTAGTATAAAAGGATTTGTAGTAATGCTACCACTTGTTACATAGTGGGTTAGCTCGACTGGTTTTCGGTCAAGTTCTTTTCCAGCTGCATCATAAGCGATCACATTTACTTGATGCTCCCCGATTTGAAGTTCCTTTCGTTTCTCAACATAATAGCGATAGCTCTGACTATCTGCTGAAACCGAAATAGCTTGTCTCAGTTCACCATCAATTTCCAGTGCAATTTTTGTAACATCCCCATCGTAAGTTCCTGTAATATAACTATCTTTTTCTAAGATAAACGGATCTGTACTTATACTGCCAGCTGTCACATAATGAATAAATTCTATTTGTGTTCGGCTCAGTTCTTTTCCAGCTGCATCATACGCAATCATCCAAGCAGAATGGTGTCCACTTTGTAGCTTGTTACCGACGTAATAACTGTATGT
Source organism: Listeria valentina (assembly GCF_011800755.1). Taxonomy (GTDB): domain Bacteria; phylum Bacillota; class Bacilli; order Lactobacillales; family Listeriaceae; genus Listeria; species Listeria valentina. The sequence continues at coordinate 42,585 of NZ_JAATJW010000018.1, read as the reverse complement.
CCCATCTTCTGGGACAGTAATAGTCTGCCCTCGCTTATCGTCTAGCAAGATAGCGATTTTTTTAACATCACCTGTATAATTCCCAGTAATATAATGATCTTTTTCCACTGTAAATGGCTTAGCTATGACGCTACCAGTAGTTTGATAAATGTTTACTTTTTTTCGATCAAGTTCAATACCTGTTTCATCATACGCAATCATATAGACTGCTTCTGTGTCTGCATGAATGAAATTACTTGCGTAATACTGATAACTCCCTCCTTCTGGAATGGCAATGGTTTGTTTTTTTTCTCCATCAACTTCCAGTGCAATCTTTGCTGTATCGCCTGTATAGTTTCCCGTTACATAACTTGATTGCCCTAAAACAAATTGATTTGTCGTAATCGTTCCGACCGGTAGCCTGTCTAGCATGACTTTTTGTCGGTCTAATTCTTTACCATGTTTGTCATAGGCATATACCCAAACGTTTTGTGAAAGATCGGTGATTAGTTTGCTTGCCTCATATTGAAAATTGTAATCCGAATCAGAAACTTTCAAAAAGGGATAAAATTTATTGTTCACAACTAAACTGATTTGACTCACATCACCACTGTAAGTTCCTGTTACAAACTTATCTTTATTAATTGTAAACAAATTAGGCTCAAGTGTTCCCACTCCATTTTTTATATAGTAGAAAGTAACATTTAAATCTGCATCCGGCATTGTTCCATTTGGCGCTGCTGTCGCTGATTGAAATACATAATTATCGATTGCATATTCAGGAATGCTATATTTTTCACCGTAATCTAGTGAAGCTGAATAGTTAGGATGGATTTTAGTCATGGTATCCTTGTCCAAGTATTGAACAGTCAGTGTATGTTGACTCTTTTGATAGTAGAGGACAATTTTTTGATCGGCTTGAGCCATGTTACCCGTTAAACTTTGTGTTGAATCAAGAAAGACGTAATGTTCGAATTTAGGTGCAGTAATTTGATAAGGTTCCCCTGCTTTTAAATTTAGCTGTGTTTCTTCTTGAAGCACTTCTCCTGTTTCTTTATCCAGGTATTCTACAGTTAACGTGAAAAAAGGATCTACCTCGCTAGTCAGTTGATCTTCGGCAGCCACCTTATCAAATTGAAGAAATACAGAAGTTATTAGCAAAATTGCAAGCACCATTTGAAACCATGCTCTTTTTTTCATTATTTACAACGCTCCCTATCTCATAGTTTCGAGGCTAGCTTGAAAACATTTTAAACACGCTTAATCCAATGGTTAGAATTAATAATGCCGCCAGTAAAATTGGAAAAACAACCTCAGAAAGGCTTAAAGTGGTCTTTTTTTCTTTCACCTTTTTTAAAACATATTGATTTTTCATCATCTCGCTTTGATAAGCTGTTCGTTCTTCTTTCGTTTTCTTGTTAAAATGATGAATAAATTTACTGTATTCCAGACAAACTTCTTTACTTTCACCAAAAAGCTTTAGCTGACCATAATGTAGCCAAACAACTTGATCACAGGTTTCTCTTATTTGACTGATTGCATGACTCACAAAAAAAATCGTTTTTCCAGCTTGCTTGAAACGTTCAATTTCATTTAAACATTTCTGATAAAATGTAAGGTCCCCGACGGAAAGAGCTTCATCAATAATAAGAATATCTGGATCTGTTTGGATCGCTATTCCAAAGCCTAGTTTTGCTTTCATCCCACTTGAATACTGTTTTATTGGCTGATGGATAAAATCGTGCAACTCCGTAAAACGAACAATTTTTTCTATTCTTGCTTTAATTTCTGAAGAGGTAAAACCCATGAGCAAAAGCTTCAGTTCAATATTTTCTATTCCTGTTAAATTCGGCTTAAGACCAGAGCTAATCGCAAGAAGTGAAACTTTTCCATTTCGCTTAATTTCGCCTGAGCTTGGGCTAAGATGGTCAGCGATTAAATTAGAAAGTGTTGACTTTCCTGAACCATTTAATCCAATAAAACCCACACAACTACCCTGTTTCACTTGGAAAGAAATATCTTCCAGTGCTTCAAAGTAAGCTGTTGGTTCTTGATGGAAGCGAAAAAAGTCGCTGAATTTTTTCCGCTTTAATTGGAAAGTTTTAGCAATATTTTTTAGTGAAACAGCTTCTTCCATAGTTGAAAAAGTAGTTTTTTTTATCCTTTTATTTGTTTTCAAACTCATTTTTATCCCTTCTTACATATATTCCGTAAATTTGGATTTATAGCGATTCATCAAATAAATACCCATTAGCAAAATGAGAAACATGATACTAAAAAAGTAAATCGTCCACCATGTTTTTTCGAAGAACCATTCTCTAGAAAGCAACGCATCTCGAAAGCCTTCAACTAAGTAGACAAATGGATTTAGTTTAAACAACTTCGTCAAAATGGAATTTTCATTCGCTGTTACATCAATGACCGCACCTGAAATGAAAAATAGTAACCTCATGGCTGAATTAATAATAAGTTGAAAATCACGAAAAACAACTGTGATAACGGATGTAAATAATGAAATCGTCATCAAAAATAAAACGGTTAACAAAAAGTAATAAATGAGCTGCAGCCATTCTAGTGTTGGATAAAAGCCTGATCCAACATACAAAATGAGAAATAAGCCAAACATCGTAAAAAAACTATTTAGCCCTTTAATAACAGAAATGGTGGGCAAAATTTCAACTGGAAAAGCTGTTTTAGAAAGTAAGCCTAAGTTTGAATAAATCGAAGCAGCTCCTGAAACAATACTAGAACTCATGTAAAACCATGGAATGATACCGATAAGCATCCAGTATAAATAGGGAACACCTGAAGGGAGTGCTGCATGCCCTCCAAGCCGTAAGCCAAAAACTACATAATAAATGATAATTTGAAGAGCCGGACTTAGAAATTCCCAGAGCAGTCCAAAAAAATGATTTTGATGCATAGCTTTTTTATCAAATTTTGCTAAACGAAAAATTTTACTCCAATTGAGCAAGTGCACTTTTCCCCACGTGATCAAAGTGTTCACTCTACCCCTCCACTCTGATTTTTTGTAATGAGTTGTTCAGTTTGTTTGAGCAAAAATGGAGTAAAATAAAGCCCCGTCTCGCTGTGTTCCTCGTAATCTCCTAAATCTAGCTGATAAGCTATGCCTTTTTCAGAAAATCGCGTTAAAAGCGGCTGAAGATGATCTGGATAATGAAAATCTCCTTTTCCAACATGAAAATAAAACTCTGGAAATTTCTCTGTGAGCTCTACTTGGTTAAAAATCAACTGATTCCAAAAAGAAAAACCATAGTTTGAATCAGGGCCCATTAATTGGTCAAAACGTTCCCGCATAGAAGGAGAAGTCGCTCTTCGGTTCAAATAATCTGCAATATAAATTTGCGGGGCTCCAACAATGGCCTTTCCAAAATAATATTTTAAGCTATAATAAAGAGCTGCTGTTCCGCCTTTACTTGACCCCGTTGCAATAATATTTTCTGAAGCAATCCCTTCTTTATTGGCAATTGTTGTGATCAGAGCAATCACGCTTCTTTCATAGTCATGTGAGCCAGCAAATCCTACATAATAGCAAAACTGATTTTTATATGAATCTAAGATAAATAACTTATTGGCATTCACTGGTCCAAGTGTGCGTATATGATTGTAGACTGGTGCGCCCCCTTTAAACTCAGTGGAGTAAAGTCCTGAAAAAGAAATAACTAGCTGGTCTGATGGCGTTTGCGCTTTTTGAAAAATGTATTTTACTGGCACATCACTATAAAATATTTTTTCCTGTTCCAAAGTTGTATCAAGCAATTGCCCATCGGACAAATTTAAATGCACAAGATTTGAAAGTTCATTCCACTGCATCACTTTTTTTTCATTTCGAATGAAAAGACGAATTTGATAGCTTCCACTATACGTTGGTACAATCGCAAGTTCATTATACTTTTGACAAGTCTCGTACCAAACTCGTTGAATGATGTGACCATTTTGATAAAGATAATAAGCAAATTCGTAACTTTGACGAAATGAATTATATAAATCAAACGTAAAGGTTAACTTACCATTTTGGAACTTTAACTCTTTCATATTTACTTTCATAATCTAGCCTCTTTCTTTAGATCTGTTTTAACAAATGAACACCTGATTCTACTTGAACACTTGTTTTTTCTGTACGCTTTTTTTCTCCTCGTATTAAGTCTTCTAAAACTGCAAAAATAAAAGAGGTGTACTGATTGACAAGTCGCGTATGTTTTTCTTCACCTCGATTTATGAACAGTTGACTCTTAACTCCTTGTTCTTGCAAAAAATAACGGTACTGCACTAAAGCATTGAATTGGATATCATTTAGCCCAGTGTAAAAGTTTAAGTTGCAATCCGGCTTTATTTGATAAAGAGACGGGGAATAAAAAAACTGGTTTACTTGATTTTCAAATCGTTCATCTTCTGCAAAAAACAAGCTTTTCTCTGCCTGACAAAGGGTATTGATAAAGTCTGCCACGTGAATCTGCGGGACAAGTGAAAAGACATCTGTAATATGTGGATTTAATAGCCCATAAAGTAATGCCCCAGTCCCCCCTTTACTAGAACCAAAAGCAATCACTTTTTTATAACCATGTTGTTGAATAAAATTTGTTAATTCTTGATTTAATTTTGTATGGATCATTTTGCCATGGTCAATGAAATACCAACCATAAACGCTTGAAAAGTGGTCTTTGATGAAAAGGTAGTCTGCTACTCGAACTCGTTCAGAAAATTTCATCCAAGTATATCGCTCGTGCATCTCAGCTATTTGTTTTTGGCCGATTTCATTTAAAAAGACTCCAGGAATTGCATCATTAAGTGGCTTGGCAGCGTTTTGAAAAACTAAGACAAGGACATCACTGCCGTTTTGAAGATGTTTGCCATGTAGCATCGCCATCACATTTCACCTTCATAAATCAACAATTCGAGTTTTTCGAATCGGCTGGCTTATTTTAGTTGTAACTTCGCTGTCTCCCCTATGACGCACAAAAACCTTCACACGATATTCACCACCACTTTTCAGTAAAACTTGGTGGGTATCAAACGAAGTATATTTCGATTTATTAATAGCTTCTGCGACACCTGTTTGATAGGTGTAAAAAGCAAACTCATAGTCCTCAGGATTTATTTTTCGAGCTGTATGACACTTTACTTGTAAATAGTCTCCTGAAATAAATACGGCTACATCTTGAATTAGTTCTTCTTGTTTCTTCATCTTTTTCCTCAATCTTTTCTTCATTTTAATTACTCCTCATCGTGCTTTTGTAAGCATTTCTTTTATGAGTTGTTCTACTTGGATCACGATTTTATCACGGGAAAATTTTTCACATGCGTATTTCTTGCGACTTAAAATGGCTTGTTCATTCCACTGCGAGTCAGAAACAAGCGCTGCTGCACCGTCTAAATTCGATACAATATAACGTTTCGGATAGACAGTATCTGCCCCTTTCCAATCGCGAATGATAGGAACTGCTCCACTTGCCATCGCTTCCGAAACAGATACATGTGACCCTTCAAAATCACTTGGGGAGAGTAAATAGCCAATTTTTTGTAACCATCTATCTACATCGTTCCCATGTGGGTCAAACACGATATTGTCTTTCCACGGCGCTTGGTTAATTCGCTCAAATAGATCTGTATAATAGCTCCGTTCTTTTTCTCTTGCCATTAACCAGGGAAGCTCTTCAGGAAGTTTACTTTTCACGAACAGTTTATATCGCGAATCTTTTTTCCAAAGTTTTTCAAGTAAATCCACTGCAAGGTCAAGTCGCTTTCGTGCTGGTAAAATCCCGCAAATTCCCAAATGAAACTGATAATCCTCTGTTTTCGGTAAATCCAATTTTTCGCTATCAATCAAATTATCCAAGTACCTCATTTTATGTCGAGGTATTTTAAAAATCCGGTGAAATTCTTCTAACATATAAGGAGTAATCACAATAAATTCATCGATTTTTTCTTGTACCATCTGTCTTGGATAATTCAAATCTTTTTCTTGAAAATGCATCCTCGTTATTAAAACTTGATCTTCCCTTTTATGTTTTGAATACCATACTGCATTTCCTAATCCCCATTCACAAAAAATAACATCCGCCCACTTCAAGCATTCTTGGCTATATTTTTCATCATGCTTTTCATGCGATGTGAACTGGTCTTTTTTTACTTCAAAATCTGGGTGTTGCTCAAAGTATTCCATTAGCATCACCGCAAATTTCAAATCATGCCCTGCAAACAATAAATGGGTTTTTGTTTTTTTAAAGGACCAAATAAAGTCTTTTAAACGTTCATAAGCAGCTGAAAAGGTAAAAGCTTTACTCGCCTGATAAATCATTTGAGCTGCTTCAAAATAAAGCCTATCATCTGATAGAACTGCTAGCGTTTTACTCACAAAATCAGCCTCACTATCCACAAAAAGAGGATATTCTTTTCCTAATAAGTCTTCGTGCATTTTTGTCCGTCTTACAAGTGCTGGTTTGCCCAATCTACCATATTCAAGTAGTTTACTTGAAAGTTCAACACTATCATCGTTATCAAGACTTTCACTTCTCCAACTAATCCCAACATCAGCTTCTGCGATCAAAGCCTGACAGCTGTCTCTCGATACTGCCCCTATCCAATCAATCGCAGACGTCTTTTGAAAGTCATTTTTTATACGTAACTGATTTTCCGGTTCACGCAATCGTTCTTGAAATTTATCCCCCACAATTTGCGTGTGTATTTGAGGGTTTTCTTTTACTAATTTTTTTGTAGCTTCAATAATTTCTTCTGTATACCAGTCCTCATGGAATTTTCCGCTATAAATCAATCGCGAATGCCGATTTTGAAATCGTGGTAATTCCTTCTCCAAGTCTGGAATCATTGGATAAAGCAATTGAATTTTTTTGCCATCCACTTGCACTAATTTTTTAAAGGCTTCCTTCGTTTCTTTTGTCTGTAAAAAAAGATGATCAAAATGGTCGTATACCCGTTTTAAATCAACGCGCTCTTCTTTTGTTGACCGGTGATCGTGCTTAAAATCGGTCAAGTAAGGAACTGTGATAGGTTGAAACACCTCATAATGCATGATCTCTCGTACTAGATTAAATCCGCGAACTATAACAAGATCATAAGGATTCTCTTGATGAAGACTAGCCATAATTTGAACGGCTTCTGCAACTGTTAAACGTGTGTTTCGAGTTTCAACTAGCTTAGCAAACGACTCAAAAGGTTGAATGATTTTCAAATTGTCATAGCCTTCTAATGCACTCGTTAAACGGCTGTTTTGCTCTTTTGCTTTTAATAATAAATCTACTTGAATCCGTGGATTTGAACTCAGTACTGGTGCAATCGAAGTAAGCCAGACTGCTGATCCGTCCATAAAATTCAAATCGATATCTCCATAAAGTAAGATTCGTAATTGACTCATTTCGTATACGTTCCTCCTAAATCTCAACTTGTTCTCTTAAACGCTTTTCAACTTGTGCTCCATTTTCGATAAAGTTAAATTTATCGCTACTAAAGAATTTAGCTCCTTGACTCATGTAAGAAGACAAATTTACATCCTTGAACAAATCTTTAAGCACAGTTTTTAAACTTTTCTTGAAAACAAAGTCAGTGCGAACGATAGATCTTGAAGGCAATAACTCATTTGTATAAATATACTCACTAAGCTGATTAACAGAAGCCAGTTGATCCTGTTCGAGCAAAAAATAACTAGCCTTTCCAATAAAGTCTGCATCTGTATAAATGGATGCAAGCATCAAATCTTTCAAATAATGTCTTCCATAAAAGTGCATATCGTTCCACATTGTTATAAAATCTGTGGAGAATAATGAAGAAAAATCCGTATAATGGTCAAGGTATTCAAATAAATAAATCGATACCTTTTCACTTTGATAATCATTAAAAATATGATTAATATCCGAAAAATTTTCGACGTCTTGAATAAAAATAGCCAGTTGTTTTGCTGAATAACTTTGCTTTTCAAATTTATCCCTAACTTGCTGTATTTCTTTTTCCGATGAGGCGAAATAAATAACAGTTACAGAAGGAGATTTTACTTTTATCGCACTTTGCACTTCCAATTTCCCTAAAATAAATTGCAAACGGTGCTTATACGTATGTTTTTCATAAATTTCGCGGATCCCCTCTAATGACTTCCGTCGATACAAAGTCTCATCTTTCATCATTTTCATCATTTGTTTACTTAATTCTTCAGGTTTTCGCGAAATCATGACTAGATTTCCAAACAAATGATCAATTCCTTCTGAATAGCTACTAAGCACTGGCGTCCCACAGGCCATTCCTTCAAAAACTCGCCGGGAAAACATAGTTGGAGAATGAATAACACTATTCACATTTAGCATAAAACGATAACCTTTATAAGCTTTATCAATTTCACTATATGAAAGGCTACCGACAACATTCTCTAAAAATTGATTAGGAAAACGAAATTCTGGTTCAGGTCGTTCAAAGTTGCGATCATAAATTACAAGTCCAAACGCTTTACTGATTTCTAGCATTTCATCCATAATTCGCCGTCTTTCCGGATGGCGATTTGCATAGTAAGAACCAGCAAAACAAATCGCATTTTTTCTAGGTTCCGGCAATTGAATAGGATTATGGAAAGTTGGATTAGCCGCAAATGGTAGTGCATAGACACGCTCATGTTTGGCTTGTTTTTTATAATCATTTATTTTATTAGCATCTGATGTGAAAATATAATCAAATCGTTTGGCGGTATCAATAAATTTCTCAAAATGAATCGGGTCTTCTTTATTCCAAAAAAGTGTCGGAATCTCTTGCTTTTTGCACCATTCCAGCAAAGCAAATAGCTCTTCTCGGTGAACGTTATTGTATTTCCCAATTTTATATTGCCAAGTGTCAAAATTTCCATGCCAAGCAGATTCGATAAACAAGATGTGTGGCTTATTTTCACTCAAAACGGTTTCCCAATTTTCTGGCGTAAATGTGATCAATTCCACTTCTGATGAATAATTAGTCATAGTAAACTCATCGAAAATACACGCTACTTTTAAGTCTCGAAATTCTTTAACTGCGTCAATTGGATTTCGAAACGTCTGATGGTTTATTAGTTTTTTAGGGCTTGGCTTAAAAACTCGCTCTAAAATGATATTTTTAATCCGCACTATGCCTTTTCCTGATACCTTTAAAGCGAGTCGGAGAGATTTCGTATTTTTACCCAACGTAACAAATTGCTCCTCTTCTAAAGAAATTAATGTTGTTTGTCCCTTTTCTTTTCCGTCATATTCTGCAATAGCTAGTTTTGCTTGAATCCCCTCTGACTGTTCAATAGAGAAATGAACGCGTAGTTCTTCTTCTGGTAAAACACGGATTAGATACTCAGGAAGTCTTGTAAAAGCAACATTTTTTTCCATGAAAGATGCATAGTTGGACCGATTCTTGCTGTTTGCAAAGAAAAGGTCTCCTTCGACAGAATAAATATGCAATCCTTCTTCTTCGATGTGCCACCAATTTGCGCTGTTCAAAAGAACTTCTTCCGAAACTAGTTTTGGTCGAATTTCAGCAATAATGTTTGTTTGAAAGTGATTTATGGATTTATAGATTTGATTTACTTTCTCTTTAAGAGAATTTTCTTTCTTAGTTTCCAATACTTTCCAGTCCATTTCATTGTTTTTGTATTTAACACTTTTTGATAGCGCTCGTTTAAAACTTCAAATTCATGTTCTTTCTTTTCTAACTGTTTCTCTAATTTAAAATGACTACTTTCCAGCTTTTCAATTGTTTGAGTTAATTCCTGTAACACTGGACGCAAATCTTCTAGCAAATTGAATGTTTTTTGTTTATATACACTTAATTCAGCTTTAGAGTTCTTCAACTCTTCCACTAGTTTTCCTTCTGTCCTTAATGCTTCTTTTGTTTCTTTCTGGATGGCACCTAATTCTTTTGTTTGTTGAGTGAGATTTTGCGTTTCTAGTTCACTACTTTTCAGCTGAAGTTGTAGCTCTTCCATCTGTCGTTTTAACTTTTGATTTTCAGCCTTTAATGTAATTTCTTCATGAATCGATTTTTCCAGTTGAAGTTCTTTTTCATGTAGCTTTATCTCAAAAAATTGCTTACCTGTAGGAACCGTTTCTAATTTCATTTCTTCACTCCTTTACTAATTCCTGATAAATTCGCAAAAAGCCTTCCTGCTCTCTTTCCCACGAGTAGCGAAGTCGAGCTTTTCGTGCATTTTGGCTCATTTCATCACGCATTTCAGGGTGATCCAACATTTCATTGATTCCTCTTGCGATCGAATTCACATCATTCGATTGAACAATGACACCAATTTTTTCCTTTGTTACAACTTTTCTGATTTCTGGAAAAGAGCAAGCTACTACGGGTACCCCTGCCATCATGTATTCAAATAATTTGTTTGATGCAGCTGAATAATGATTAAAGCATGTATCATTCAATAGCTGAATACCAAGATATGCATTTCTTGTATAAAGTGGCAGCTCACCCACGGGCACTTTAGGTAAAAATTTAATGCGGTGTTGTAATCTCAGCCGCTCTGTTTGCCTAATCAATTCGGCTCTCAGCTTGCCATCTCCTAAAAAAACAACAACGCCCCGTTTGATCAACGGCGTTGCATCAATCAACTTTTCTAGTCCTCTCCCACTTTGCAACCCTCCTTGATAAAGCAAAATCGGCTCATCATTAGCGATATTCAATTTTTCATGTAGATTGTAAGGAACTTCTGTTTCATCAGAAAAAAAAGGATAGTTATAAACAACAGCTGGATAAAATCCGTACACTCTCCGAATAAATTTAGCTCTTGTATGGTTTTCATGAATACAACGATCAACAAAATGGAGTAACCATTTTTCAGCTATCCCATAGTAAGCTGCGTTATATCCAGTTCTACTGAGATTCACTTCATGCGAATCAAAAACGAGCGGCTTATTTTTCAACCACTTCGCACAAACAACGGCTTGAAAAAGGGTATTTAAATCGTTGGCATGATAAACATCCGTTTGAGTCCTAATTCCCCAATAAATCATTTCTACAATTTGAATGACCTTTTTTAAAAAGCTTCCACATTTTGTTTGGTAGATTAGAAACCACATTGCTACAAGAATCATTCCTAAAAGAGGCGAGAACCACGTGAGTAACCCCCACAAAATAATAATCAAAAACTTGCTCCAAAATCGTTTAGGTTTGGGCCAGTTGAAGCGAACTCGACGCACATAAAATTGATCAAGTGGTTTCTCTAATTTTTCTTGATTGCCTCGTAAAGCAATTAAGAACACTCGATAGCCAGCTTCATGAAGTGCAGTACATTCCCGCAAGACACGCGCATCATTTGTAAATTCGTTCCAAACAAACATCGTGACTTTTTTCTTCATCTTCGTCTCCCATTACAAATTTATTCATTAGCGACCGATTCAATTCCCAATTAAAATGCTTTTCAGCAAACGCTCTCCCATTTTCACCATGGTAAAATCGAATTTCGGGATGATTCACCCAATTTAGTAGTACTTTTTTGATTGCCAAAATTTGCTTTTTCTCAAATATGATACCAGCACGTGCTTCTTCAATTATTTTTTTTGAGTAGCCAGAAGCAACGCCGATGATCGGAAGTGCCACACCCATGTAGTCAATCACCTTTCCGGGAATTACAGTATGCAAAATTGGAATATTTTCCAGACCAACATATGCTACATCTGCTTTTTTTAAATGTTCAATGATTTTTTTTCTGGGCTCAGGGGGGCTAATTTCAATATTTTGAATCTGCTCATCGCTGACTCGTTTTTGAATACGAGCATAGTCCGCTCCATAACCAATCATTTGAAAGCAAATATGAGGATAGCTTCGCAAACTTTTAGCTAATAAAATAAAGCTGTCCAAATCTTGTGCAGCACCCATGTTTCCTGCATAAACAACCTTTAAGCTTTCCTTGCGCTCAAAACTTCTCTCTGGATAAAATTCATCTAGCGTCAATGCGTTTGGTAAAAAAAGAATCTCCTTTTTTTCACCTACTTTTTCTCGGATAAAGGGAATAAAACCTTCACTATTCACAATAATCCGATCTGCTTTCTGATAAATAACTCTTTCTATCCAATAACTTGACCATCGAGCAATGGTGGCAACAGAGTGGCTGAATATGCTCATTGATTCGGGCCACAAATCGCGAATATCCAAAACCAAATCGGCTTTAAATTTTCTTTTAGCCAAAAGAGCAACTAATGGAATTGAAAGCGGAGGAGTCGTGGCAAGAATAATATCATAGTTTTGCTTTTCTTGCCGAATAGCAAATAGCAATTTGATGAATACTTCTAAATAAAGCAAAAAACGAGAAAAGAGATTCTTTTCAGTTGCATATTTTCGCGTTTTTACTCGCTTAACCACAATTTCAGTTGAAAGAGATTGCTCGAATAGACTTTTTGAATAGATTTCTTTTTGCGGATACTGTGGTTCTGTAGTAAGCACTGTCACGTCCCCTGCTTCATTTAAAAACTCACAAACTCGTTCCATTCGATTGGCTGCACTTCCAATTTCTGGAGCAAAATTCTGTGTAATCACCAAAACCTTCTTTTTCACCTTGTTTTCCTGCTCCTTCACGATTCAGCTCCCCCAAAAAAACTACTATACATGTGTCGTTTTTGTATTTATTTTCGATAAACTTCCTAAGTTATAATAGTTATCGCTATTTGTAAGTTGAGTGGCAATATTTTTTGTATCAAGAATAATGACTTCGGAAGCCGCTGCCTCAAAGTCCTCTAATTTTAAATTTTTAAATTCATGGTGATCTGTCAAAATCAAAACTAGATCCACCTCGTCGATTGTTTCCTTAAAATCAGTACTTACGAAATCAGCTTGAACATGAGAATCGAAAGCCCTGACTTGATAGTTTGCATGAAAAACGAGCTGATCAAAAATTTCCATAGCTGGACTTTCTCGTATATCATCAATATTTCCTTTATACGTCAACCCTAGAACAGCAATTTTTGGTTTGGCTATATTATGCAATAGATCTTCTACTTTTTGGACAATGAAGCTTGGCATTAGTGAATTAACTGTTCGAGATGCTTGAATCAACGGCGTTTGCCTAGGAGCTTTTTCAATAATAAAGTATGGATCCACTGCCAAACAATGCCCACCAACGCCCGGTCCCGGTGAATGAAGATTTACTCGTGGATGTTTGTTGGCTAGATCAATCACTTCTAGTGCATCAATATCCAGCTCATCACAAACCTTAACAAGTTCATTAGCAAGTGCAATATTCACATCTCGATACGTATTTTCCATCAACTTAGACATCTCAGCGGCGGAGGCTGTTGTCGCTAAAAGCTCTCCTTGTACAAAAGTATTGTACACTGCCTTTCCAGCCTCTGTGCAAGCATCTGTGATTCCGCCAATAATCCGATTGTTATAAATTAATTCGTGGATTACTTGTCCTGGTAAAACGCGTTCTGGACAGTGTACTAAGAAAACATTTTCTCCAACTGTAAATCCACTTGCTTCTACCATTGGATAGATATGATCTACCATAGAGCGCGGAGCAATTGTTGATTCAATGATGATCGTGTTTCCTTTTTCCAAAACGGGTAGTACAGATCTTACGGCACTTTCCACATAATCTAAATTGCAAGATTTATACGTGTCCGAGTGATTAGGGGTTGGAACGGAAATAATAAATGTGTCGGCTGGCTCTACTTCTCTTCTAGCATGAAATCGGCCACTCATAAGCGCTTTATCTAGTTCTTTTTGCAGTCCTGGTTCTTCAATATGAATTTGTCCATTAGTCAACTTATTTAAGACTGATTCACTGATATCTACTCCACACACTTCTTGCCCATGATTAGCAAACATCAGCGCAGTTGGTAACCCAATATAGCCTAATCCAACAACTGTAATTTTCAATGTGTATCCTTCTTTCTCATCTTTATTTAGCCGTTGGAATCACAATATTCCATTCTGCTAACTCTTTTTTTTCTGGCATGTATAATAATTTAGCTGTTTTTATATCTTTAGGTATTTCAAATGAAACCTTTCCACTTAATGTTTTTTCCGGCTGAAAAGCATCCCCAAATGTATTTCCATTCGCAGATACCTTATAAGTTTTGTCCTTTGCTTTCATGGTAAAATCATATGCTCCTACTCCAACTTCTGAAACATCATGATTAGTGAACTTCATTTCTAGGGTAACAAGGTTTTTATTTCCTTTTCCATTTTCGGTTGTTTTAACATCGACGATTTTCATGTCTATTTTATTTACAGTTTTTGTGACATACATTTCTTTTTCAGTAGTTTGATCCGTTTCTTTATTTTTGTCGTTTGTTTGACTATTTGGCGTCGAGCTGCAGCCTGAAATAATGAGCATCGCAAGAAACGCAACTAGTGCACTAACTAGAATTTTTCTTTTTTTCATTTTGTTAAATTCACCTTATTCTTCATAGTAAATATAAAGGACTGCTTTACTTTACAGCCCTTTATATCTGTTTTTATTTTGTAATTGTTACTTGTGCTTGTGTAAACGCGGTGCCTGAATCATCCATTCCAATCAACTCTACTTTACTGTCCGCTGTAATCCCTTTATCCTTTGCATAATAACTAAAAGTACCATCTGCTTTTACCACTGTAAAAGCAGAAAGCGCTGTTCCATCTACTTTAAGACCAATACGCTTAACGTTTCCAGTTACTTTGCCTGTAATATAGCTGCTTCCAATCTTATAGCTGTTCGGAATAATAGTTCCTGTCCAGTCAACAATTTTTACTGTTGCACGACTTAACTCTTCGCCCTTCGAACTTAGACCAATAACTTCTACTTTGCTATCTGCTTTAATGTTTTTATCATTAACAAAATAACTGAATGTTCCATCACTTTTAACAACTGTGATAGCATTTGGATAGTCTTTACCATCCACTTCAATTTTCACTTTGGTTACGTCTCCTGTTGCCTTACCTGTCACATAGTAATTTCCTACATTATAAGTATCAGCGGAGATCGTACCAGATGCACTAGTAATCGAAACGGTATCTCGATCTAATTCTTCATAATTGGCGCTATAACCGATAACTTCCACTTTGCTAGTTGCTGTTAGATTTAAACCACCTACGTAGTATTTAAAAGAACCATCAGCATTAACAGTTACGATAGAAGTTTTTTCCACACCATCAACCGAGATGCGTACTTTTGCAACGTCTCCTGTACTTGTCCCAGTTATATAGCTACTTCCAACTTTATATTCATCTGCAGTAATGGTTCCAGCACCAGCAACAAGTTGGACAGGTTTACGATCCAATTCAACACCATTTTTACTTAGTCCCACTAATTCCACATTTTGATCAATACTTGTGATCACATCGCGTGCATAATAATTAATTTTGCCATCTTTTACAGGAATCGTTTTGCCAGTATACTTGCCGTCAACATATAGCTGAATCTTTGTAATCGTACCAGTATAAGTTCCTGTAATATAAGAATCCGTTCCTACCTTAAAGCTATTTGGATTAAGAACCCCACCGCTTTTAATCAGGTTAACTTTAGCACGATCTAATTCTTTTCCATTAATATCATAAGCAATAACTTCCACATTTTGACTTGTATTCAAGATCTTAGAAGATCCTACATAAAGACTATATGGACTTGAAGTTGGGAACTTTTGACCAGACATTTTACCGTCAATCATAATGACAAGTTTATAAACGTCACCAGTGTATTCACCTGTAACAGTCCAATCTTCACCAATAATAAAATCATCAGCAGTGACTGTTCCTTTTAAAACTCGGTCATAGTAAACTGTAATTTCTTTATCTCCAGTTCCCATTGTCCCAGTTAAACTCTCTGAAGAAGAGTTGTACGTATAATCAGTAATTGTTTCTTTTGGAACAGTATAACTATCTCCTTCTTTTACAGTTGCTGTATAATCTGCATGGATTGACTTACCTGTTTCTTTATCAACATAGTGAGCAACTAACTTATGTTCAGCGATATTCTTTTTATAGTAAAGTGTAATTTCTGTGTCGCTATTCCCCATCGTTCCAGTCAACGGAGCAGAGGAAGAATCATACGTATAGTCAGCAATTGTTTCTTTAGGAGCCGTATAACTATCCCCTTCTTTTACATCTGCTGTATAATCCGTATGAAGTGTTTTACCTGTATCTTTATCCACGTAGTGAACTGTCAATTTATGATTTTCTTTTTTATTGTAGTAAAGCGTAACTTCACGATCTTGACTGCCCATCGTTCCAGTTAATGGATCTGAAGAAGAGTCGTACGTATAATCTGCAATTTCGTCTTTCGGAACCGAGTAGCTTTTTCCTTCAACAACATTGACAGAATAATCATCTTTTATTTTTTGTCCTGTTTTTTTATCTACATAATGAGCGGTAACTTTATGTTGTTGAGGCAGTTCATTAATTCCAATTAGGAAATCATGTGCGCCTGTATAGTGTCCAGTTGAACCTGTGAATCCCCAATAAACTTCATTTGATCCAAAAGTCTTAACTGGATCAATCACATAGGAGTTACTTACGCCATTAAATGTGTATGTGAATTTGTGGTTAGTCGCATCCCAATGAATACTAAGTTTTTTCCACGACCCATCTGCAATTTGCTCTGTCATGTAACTTACCGCATTATGTGGTTGAGCTTCAAGTTTCCCTAAGTTTTCTGGTGTGACAAAAGCTGTATGTCCATATGTGTTTTCTATTAAGTTCTGGTCATAAGCATCGAGATTAGAAGCATTGTAGAATGAATCATACTCAAAAGACAAAGCATTTTGGATATAAGAGCCATCCCAAGAATAAGCTCCAAGTGCCTGCCCATCATTTCCAAGCGCAGTTACACCTCTGCTGTCATTGTGCATTGTAAATGTAATTCCATCTGCGAACTTCGTGTCCGGATCCATTTTACCAAAATACAAATATGATCCGAGTGTAAAGTCTTTGGATAAATCCAATTTATAGTTTGCAAACATCGATCCTGCCTGATAATAACCAGTAGCGAGACTAACTGCCTTGCCATCGCTACTAATTGAAGCATTTCCGTTTCCCGGTTCAAAAACCTTTGTTAAATCTTCAATTTCTTCTGGTGGAGCAGGTACATCAGAAGTTGCTGTGTCAGCAGCTTTTACTTTTTGTTGCCATGGCCCAGCGACGTTTAAAACGGGCGCAACCGTCAGAAAAGCAATAAATAAAGAGATAATACCCTTTTTCAAAAATTTCATTTCCTATCATTACTCCTTTAATTCTTGTATTTGGAAAAGCATCTGTCTATCACCATAGTTCCGTATATTCTCTATTTTTTTCTACTTTAATATACAAGTTTGTTTTCATCACTCATCTTTATCTCACCACTTAAAGTTTGATCACCCCCTTTGAAAAACCAATTTGGTAATACCAATTATAAGTCGGTAACCGCCTAAAAGCAGTTCATTTTTTTTATTAAAATTTTAAAAAACAAGTACCTCGAATATAAGCTTATAGCATACTTTTAGCTAATTCGACACAATTTTGACACCTCAAAAAAGATGGCTTGATTCCCCAGAAATAATCTCTGGTTTATCAAGCCATCTTTTACTAACAATCTTCTATTTTTTTCTTAATACGTTTATTATTTGTTCGAACTTCTTCTTTTCAAAAAGCTAGCATAGAGACCAGCAATCAACAAAAGTCCTGCAAACAAGAACAATGAGTCGTTTGTATCTCCTGTATGTGGAAGTAATCCTTCATCATTTTTAGGATCTTGCGGCATTACAGTTGGAATTTCATCTGATTGTATAGTCTCATCTGTCCCAAAATCAAAATCACCTCGGTTAGGAATACCTCCTTGATTAATAAAACCAATAATTTGTTCGTCTGTTGCATCCGCTTTGATTTTTGTAGTAATTGTCATTGTATAAGTGTGACCAGCAAGAAAGGCATAGCTCCCATCTTTTTTAGCAATTTTAAAAACTACATGGTTATCTTCTTTGGTTATTACACCTTCTTTAGTCACATCTTTTCCGTTCTCATCAACCACTTTAATTGATTCAATATCCAGAATTTGATTTACGTCGTCTTTGATCGAAGCCCGGTTCCAATTAGCTGTATCATTTCCAAACGAAGTTGTAATATGCCAATCGAACGATTCATTTTTATGTTTCAAAGTATATTGCTGCCCGCCTTCAACATCTTTATGAATTGTTGGATCTACCTTAACTGTATTTTTAGCTGTTACTTGGACAGGTTTAGTTTGTGTATTCGTAATGGTAAACTTCAGTGGTGTAGTATCTAATACATAGCCTTGAGGCGCTTTTGTTTCCACAAATTGATAATTTCCCGGTGTCATGTCTTTGACTAGAAGTTTCCCATTTTTATCTGTCTGAAGTTTTGTTTTGATCGTATTTCCAGCACTATCTTGCAATTTAAATTCTGCACCAGCTAAAGTTTTACTGCTATCATTAGTATCAACTTTCGTAAGTTCCACATCTCCTGGTTGTTGCACATTTTTAACTATGACACTCACAGCTTCAGTTTGCGTATTTGTGATCGTAAATTTATGCGGTGTATTATCCAGTATATAACCTACTGGCGCTTTTGTTTCCACAAATTGATAATTTCCTGGTGCTAGATCTTCTACTACAATTTGACCATTCTCGTTTGTTGTTAAGCCAGCTTGAATAGTAGTTCCTGAGCTATCTTGCAAACTAAATTCCGCGTCTGCTAATGCTTTTGAAATATCATTTGTATCAACTTTTGTTAGCACTACATCGCCTGGTTGTTGCGTGTTTGCAGCTATTACTTGAACAGCATCTGTTTGTGTATTTGTAATGGTGAATTTGTGTGGCGTACTATCTAATACATAACCCGTTGGTGCTTTTGTTTCAACAAATTGATAATCCCCTGCTTTTAAATCTTTTACAGAAATTTCTCCATTTGCATCCGTAGTAAGCCCAGCTTTAATATCTTTTCCAGAAGCATCTTGCAAACTAAATTCTGCATTTTCTAGTGTCTTACTTGAATCAGCAGAATCCACTTTCTTCAAGATAGCATCCCCAGTGCGCTCTGTATTTTCAGCCGTTACTTTAACTGCACTAGTTTGCGTATTCGTAATGGTAAAGGCAAGCGGCGTCTCATCAAGCACGTAACCAGTTGGAGCTTTCGTTTCTACAAATTGATAGTCACCTGGTGCCAAATCTTTAACTGTAATTTGTCCATTTGCATCCGTTGTTAGACCAGTTTGAACAACTGTTCCATTGCTATCTTGCAAGCTAAATTCTGCACCAGATAACGTTTTTGAAGCATCCGCTTTATCAACTTTTGTTAAGACCACATCTCCTGGTTGCTGCGTATTTTCAGCTGTCACTTGTACAGCGTCTGTCTGCATATTTGTAATCGTAAACTTAAGCGGTGTAGTATCTAGCAGGTAGCCTGTCGGTGCTTTCGTTTCCACAAATTGATAGTCGCCTGGCGCCAAATCTTTAACTGTAATTTGACCACTATCATCTGTCATTAGACCAGCTTGAATGGTTGTTCCAGCACTATCTTGCAAACTAAATTCTGCACCTGACAACGTTTTTGAAGCATCTGTCTTATCTACCTTTGTCAAGACTACATCCCCTGGTTGCTGCGTGTTCTCAACCATAACTTGAACTGCACTTGTCTGTGTGTTTATGATTGTAAATTTATGCGGCGTACTGTCTAGTACATAGCCCGGTAATGTTTTCGTTTCTACAAATTGATAGTCACCTGGCTCTAAATCCTGAACCGTAATTTGTCCATTTGCATCCGTTATAAGACCTTTTTGTAAATCCTGACCTGTGGCATCTTGCAAACTAAATTCTACGCCAGCAAGCGTTTTGCTTTTATCAGCAGAATCTACCTTTGTTAAAGTAACATCCCCCGGCTGCTGCGTATTGATTGCACTTACTTCAAGCGGTACAGACGTATTAGCTGAAGTAAGTGTAAACGGAATTGGTGTTGCATCTAATACATAGCCTGTTGGCGCTTTTGTTTCTACAAATTGATAATCTCCAAAAGGTAATCCATCTACTGAAATTTGTCCATTTGCATCCGTTGTAAGGCCTGATTTTACAACAGCTCCAGAATTATCTTGCAGACTGAATTCTGCCCCCGAAAGTTTTTGTGCGTTATCTTTTGCATCTGATTTGGTAAGTACTACTGACCCAGTTGTCACATAATCAAACGAAACGATTTGAAACTGTTGCAAGTTATATTTATTTCCTGTTGAAGCAGAGACGATAAAGGCTAACGAATTTTCGTCATTCCATTCAGAAATATTTTTTGACCAAGTCTTTCCTTCATAAGTAACAGTCATTGTTTTCGTGTCACCATCATAGGAAAACTGAATATCTTTAAATTGATTACTTGTTGGTTGTTCAATGACAGCAGCTGGTGCATCTGCTCCTTCATAAGTATGTGCCACCTTACTACTATCGTTGTAAACAAAACCACCAAAAGAAGGCGTACTAGTATCTGGAGAAATTGGGGTTGCAAATTCGTCAGGATCTTTCACATAATTCGATCCACCTTCAAAATTATAATGGGAATCAGCTTTCCACCCAAATCCTCCCGTTAATCCTCCAACTCCAAGTGCTCCACCATTCGTTCCAATGTCTGATGTGTTTCCTGAATGAAAAGCAAAGCCAATACCATCAGCCCCACCTTGAATGTTTGATTTATCTCCTAAATTAATTTTACCAACTAAAGTAAAATCCTTTGTAGTATCAATCTTCTTCTTTAGAGCAAAGTTCCCGCTTTGATTTACCACATTTTCTGTTAACGTAACAATTCCCGAACTTTGATCGTAAGTTGCTGAGCCATTTAACTCAAAATAATCCAGAAAGTTAGTGGGCGTTACGTGGATATTCCCATCGTTAGGATCCGCAGCTTTAACCTTTTCCGAGCCCAATCCCAAGTTAGAAAACAAACTGGCTAGTACAATTAAAAGAGCTAGCCCCCCTGTTAAACCCTTTTTCAATTCCTTTTTTAAAACTTTCATCTTAAATCTCCTCTCCAAAATAAAACCAATAAAATATATGAGATTTCTTAAGGTCGCTTTTTATGCATTGGCGGCATTACACAAAAATTCAAGCTATCTACCCGCCAACTTCTAGTATGCCAAAGTAAACTAATTCATAAAAGAGGTGAAAAAGCACAACTAGTTTATGATTTTTTTCATTTTTTGACGATTTTGTGTCGAATTGCTAAAAGGGCTTTCCTCAAGCCACTTTTTTATGTTAACCTTCCAAATAGTTGTTTTTGTTTCAATAAGATCTTTTTTTGAAAATCCCTGTAAGTTTCGTGATACGGCGACTACACTTGCATTAGCAAAACTAGCTAGTGTCTTAATTTTTAGCCATGCTGGAAGAGCGTAATACGACTCCTTAGCATCTTGCATTTTGAATCCATATAAATTTTCGAAGATCATTTCGATGACATAAAAAATTCGATTTTCAAGCTTTTCGGTTTCCAATACCAATCTATTTTTCATCGCTTGTTCTTCATTCGATAAAATGGCTGCAAGAAAGTGAGAAAAAAGTTGATCTTGGTCAAGCTGAAGCGAAAATTCATCAAGTGAAAATTCCATGTATTCCGTATTCTCCAGTGCTTCTAGATAAAATTGTTCATCATCTAAAATTGTCGAATATACAAAAGCATCTTTACTGTATAATTGACAAATGACATCTCGATGCCTATTATTATATCGAAGTGCTAAGGTGCCTTTCTTGATAAGAAGAACCTTCCCATGATTACAATAAATTCTACCTCCTTTGCTAGCTTTTTGTAGTGGTGACGAAAAATGCTTCCTTATATGCGACACAAGCAAGTCATCCGTTTCAACAAAATTTTGAAACTCTAAAAAATTCATTTCCATCCATCCTTTATTCTAATTTTTTACATTTGCCAGATGATAGAAACTACAACATAAAAAAATTAACTATCTCTATTGCAAATCATACAAGACAGATTCGAAAAAAGCAGTTCATTTTTTTTCGAAAAAAATTAAAAAAAATGGACCTGTAAACCATAAACAGTCAAAGCAGTTATGACTAGTTATTCAGGAGGAATGCTTGTGAATATCTATCAGTTTTTGGATCACTCAGCACAGCAAAAAACGTATCTGTTGAGGTTTCTAGAACAACATCATGCGGAATATCTCCCTTCACAAAAGATTATGGACTTTTTATCCATCTCAAACTTCAAGCTACAGAAACTAATTGATGAAATTAACGAAGACTTTCAAGAACAACCAGAGACAGCAAAATTACAAATAAAGATAGAAAATAAACATTTCATTTACTGTCCTGATTTAACAGAAAAAGACATTTCATATCTCAAGCTCGCTTATCTAGAAAATTCTTACCTTTTTCTTTTACTACAAGAGCTCATGATCCAACCAACGAGCATTTATACCTTTGCCGATAACTTTTATATCAGTAAAACAAAGGCCTATAATGTACAACAAGAATTGATTCAAATTTTGCCTTCTTTTAATTTGACAATAAAAGGCGGAATTTTAATTGGGGATGAGATCACCATTCGTAATCTTTTATACAATATTTACTACAATTTTTATCACGGTATAAAAGAGCCTCTTTCTGAACGTATGGATGATGCATCAAAACAATTCTTCTTAAATCTAACAACTGAATTATCTTCTAATCTGCCAATTACACAACGTTTAAAACTTTTCTTTTTCTTGTTTGTAAATTTTTTCCGCATCAAAGCTGAAGCTCCATTAGTCGAATTTATTTTTTCAAAAGAGCAAACTGTTTCAGAAACTACTCACGATGAAACTATCAGTAAATTTTTCAATCTGTTTGATCTACCTGAAGAAATTCGTCTTCATGAAATTAATTATGTGAAATTATTCTTTTATGCCGAAAAAATGACGGACGTGCTTCCGCCAGAGCTCTCACATGTAAACTTAAAAAATGTTACCAAAAATACTAAACAACTAATGAATCGATTCAATTCTTTTTTTAACGATAAATATCAAGTCCAATTTGAAGATCACTATTTTATAAAAACTGAGATGGAAATTTACCGAATTAACCTGAAATGGGAAATTTTTCCTACCCCAGTTAATTCTTTCATCTCTGAAAACCAACTGACTTATTTTTCAGAGGTCTATCCTGAATATTACCAATTCCTGACTGAGTACTTTGAAAAGCACATTAAGAGTATGGATTTGATCAATAGAATTGCACTGATGTATGACTACCTGTTCGTGTTTATCACCTCCTTTCCAATTGGAGAAATCAGTTCAAAAATTTATATCTGCATTGATTTTTCACGAGGAGTAAACTATTCGGAGTACATCAAGAACAATGTTTTGCGTTTTAAGTCAATGAATATCATCGTTCAACGTACTCTGACTGAAGATACGCAACTATTTATTTCAGACTTCTTGATGCCTAACTTACAATGTGAGACAGTTGTATGGAAAGAGCCGCCATCACATGCAGACTGGCAGCTTCTAGGTGATTTGCTTGTTAAAATTCGAAGGAGTAGTGAAGTAAATTGAAAAAGACCTATTTATTACTGGGGTTTATTCTAATTGGTAGCAGTTCTACTTTTCTTTTAGCTGACCAAGTTCATGATCAGTATAAGAAAATGACTCAAAGAGAAGAACCAATTACCATCAAATCTAATTCTGCGACTCTTGAATATGGTGCAGATGCTGACAAAATTTCGGAAAAACAACATGTTTACGTTCCTGAAAAAAAGAAAACCAAAAGTTCAAAAAAGAAAAGTCTCAATCAACTCGAATATGAGTTATATGCCATTAAAGAATCGCGGATAGAACCTGCACCTTTAAAAGACACTACAGAACTTGGACTATTTCTGAAAAGCATCAGTGGAACCATTTTATTTGGAGTTTCTTACGGTGGTTTGTAAATTCCATTTTTCAAACAAAAGACGCTGGTAGATTAATTTTTCAAATCTATCAGCGTCTTCTTTAATAGTTTTTTATTGATATTATTGATAAATCTTTTTGACCCGAAATGGAATATACAAAAATGAAAATGCGATAACAAAGATAAAGTTAATCCCGAGAATTGCTAATCCACCAATCGAACCGTTTTGTGCAATTCCAACGATACCAAACAGCAACGCTTGAAAAACAAGTAAGATTCGGATGAAATGGATGAAACTCCGATTTCTGACGGCATCTTGAATCGGATAAAGTCTTAACATCATTTGTCCATCAAAATGTCGTAACATTGGGATGAACTGAAAACCTGTTAAATAAATAAACAGCAATGAAAAAATAATGTTTAAGTAGAATCCTTGAACAAAAATCAACAAAATGAGTGCAACCACTGTTAGTCGGGCATATAAACCGATGTACTCATTGGTTCGCACGAAGGTACGGCTAAACAAGTAAGCAAAGGTTTTTCTTTTTGCATAAGGAATCGGTTTGTAAAGAAAGTCGAGATAGCTTCTTCTTCGCACAGTTCCCTTTAAATGCGGAACATCTGTAAACAAGTTCACTAAGCGATAAAAGCGGTTCATTCTGGCTTCTTCTTTATCTACAAGATATTCAAACCGCAGTACTTTTCCTTTAGCTTGCCCACGAATCAAATAGTACGAAACAAATAGCACAATAAGGACAAGCGGAATCGTCCACCAAAACGAAAAGGCAAGCAACAAGTAAACCATTAATGCGGTAACAAAAACTCGGAAAAACAACCAAGTACTATCATTATTGTCTAATTTCGCAGTTTCAAACCCAACATAGACATTCCATGCTTTAAGGAGAAATAGCAGTATAACAAGCCCGATAAAGCGGCTATAGTGATACCCCGTAACGGCAGTATACATTGGCATTGCAACAAGTAAGACAATCGCAAATAAATAACTTTGTAAAATGATTGTTACTCGCTTTGCCCGTTCAAAATAGCGAAGCATCTCGGTTTCTTTAACGGTTAAGTAAACTGTATCTGGACGCTTCAAAAGCGTTACCATAGAAGCAAAACAAAGTGAAGCTGTTAATAAAACTACCATTAGCGGAATAGCTGGAAAGCTCGGCTCGATATGCTTTACCCAATCGGCATAATAAAATATGCCAGCGCCTATACCGATAATCAATACAAAAAGCAAGTGATCATTGAACATATAACGGAGATATTTATTTAATTCGTCGGTATAAGAACTGAATCGCTTTTTGAAGAGCTCAACACTATCAAATTTCTTCATCTTCAGCTTCTTCTTTCGTCAACTGGATATAAATCTCATCAAGAGATGCTCCGTCCATCCCGAATTGAGCTTGAAGTTCTTCGAGCGTTCCACGCGCTCTGATTTCTCCTTGATGCAAAATGATGAACGCATCGCAATATTTTTCTGCTGTCGCGAGAATATGAGTCGACATCAAAATGCTTGAGCCCTTATCGCGCATTTCTCGAATCCAACCGAGAAGCGATTGAATTCCTAGTGGATCAAGTCCGACAAAAGGTTCGTCAATAATATAAAGTTTGGGTTCCACTAAAAAAGCAGACATGATCATCACTTTTTGTTTCATTCCTTTTGAAAAATGAGCTGGGAACCAGTTTAGTTTTTTCTCAAGCCGAAATTCTTTTAGAAGTGGCATCATTCTTGACTCAAACTCTTCCTTAGAAAGACCATAAGCCATTGCAGTCAGTTCGAGATGCTCATAAAGTGTTAATTCTTCATAAAGAATTGGCGTCTCCGGAATATAGGAAAATTGCGACCGGTACGCTTCAACATCATCGGTTAGTTCATGCCCATTAATTCGGATATGTCCTTCCTTGGGCTGCATAAGTCCCGTAATATGTTTAATCGTTGTACTTTTTCCCGCACCATTTAAACCAATAAGGCCAATGATTTGTTTTTCATCGATTTCAAAAGAAATATCTTTTAAGACTGGTCGCTTGGTGTAGCCGCCTGTCAGATGTTCTACTTCTAGTAAAGGCATTCTATTACAGCCTCCTTTTTTATTTGTGATTGGACTAGTTTAATAATAGCATATTTAAGCATAAACTTCTCATAATTATTTATCTCTATTACATGCTTTTCCGTTTTTTTTATGGTAAATTAAGAATAGAGGATTCTGAATGAAAAGAAAGGTGGCGTTCCTTGTGGATGATTGTATTTTCTGTAAGATTGTTCGAGGAGAAATTCCTTCTGAGAAAGTTTATGAAGATGATCAAGTGTTGGCTTTTCTTGATTTAAGTCAAGTTACTAAAGGGCACACACTTGTTATCCCCAAAAAACATGTCCGTAATATTTTTGATTTGCCGCCTGAAACCGCTGCGGAACTTTTCCGTCGTATTCCAAAAATTGCTAATGCTTTAAAAGCAGCTTTTCCACTTGAGGGGATGAATATTTTGAATAATAATGAAGAAATCGCTTCTCAAACGGTTTTTCATTGTCATGTTCATCTTATTCCACGCTATTCGAAAAAAGATGATTTTGGATTGATTTGGAAAGATAACTCAGGTACTTATAATGATGAGGAATTTAAAGAGCGTGCAGTGGCAATACGTGAACAGCTTAGCTAATTTTTAAGCTGTCGTTCGTTTTCCTTACTTAAATAAAAGTTGGTTATTAATTGAAGGAGCTGGTCATGATGAATAAAAAATCGCTATTTTTAGGTGCAGTTATCGGTGCAGCTGCAGGAGCTGTGACTTCCATCTTGTTTGCACCAAAATCTGGTCGAGAACTTCGATCTGATATTGTTGAAAAATCAGGTGAGGCTTCTGTTGTCTTAAAAGAATTGGCATATAATGCTAACGAACTGTTACAGTCCATTCAAGTGCTCGGAACTGAAGGTTCTACTTTAATCAAAGATGTTTCAAGTGATATTATGGATTCTGTTTCCAAGTGGAACGAAGAAATGGAACCCGAGAAAAAACGCTTGAAAGATGAAATCAAAGATATGCAGCGGACCATTGCCGATCTTGAAAAGACGTTAAAAAAAGATAATAAGTAAGGCCATGACCTAGTTTCTGATCTCCATAGAAACTAGGTATTTTTATATTTTTGTTCCCTTTCTGTAAACTATTTTTATTCAACAGAAAAAATTTTCCAAAAAGGGTTGAAATCACTAGCTATAGGGACTACAATACTTATACAATCTTGAACATTATTGGGGGAACGAAGTAATGCGTTGTTTGAAATCTGTGAACACAGTGCGCCGTGATACCTATCACCGCATGATTCTAAAAGGGGTATTAAGCTGGTTTTTCATGCTTTGCCTTTTATTTCTTGTTCACAATTTTTTTGTTCCAGGAGATTTTTCTCCGGAATATAATGGAATCTCATTTCTAGCACTACTTTTTATTTATCCGCTTCATAAAGTACTTTATATCTTAGCTTCTTTTAAATATCGATCGAGCATCCGTATTCAACTCGTTCGTCGATTTTATATACTGCCATGTATTCAAATCAAAGTGCAAAATATCATGCCAAAAAAGAACTACCTATTTTCCTTGCTTTTCCCTTTTTTTGTTATTTTATTGCTACTGATTTTTTGGATGATGATGGTTCCTATTTGGAATTCACCTGTTTTCCTAATTTTAATGGCGGTTCATTTTGGAATGAGCTATCCAGCTTTTATACTCGCGAGCAATCTACGCAACTTACCGAAAAGGTGTTATATCGAGGAAGCGAAACGTGGTTATTCGGTTTTAATTTCTGATTAATTAGATGGGAAGAAAATTAAAAAACTATTAGATTTTTGTTTTCTGGTCATTTTTTCAATAATTTGTGGTATGATATTACTTGGATACAGAGAATTTATTCGATCAACTTAAGGAGTGTGTATTTTTTAAATGAATATTAAAAAGAAAGCAGCGCTTGGAATCGTTTCTGCGCTTGCAGTTGTTGGACTTACAGCGTGCGGAAGTGGCGGAGATGTTGTTAAAACAGACGATGGCAATGTCACAAAAGACGAATTATACGATGCAATGAAAGATAAGTATGGCAGCCAAACGGTTCAACAACTTACTTTTGAAAAGGTCCTTGATAAAAAATACAAGGTTACCGATAAAGAAGTGAATGCAAAGGTTAAAACGTATAAAGATCAATATGGTGATCAATTCGCTAGTGTTCTTGCGCAAAGTGGTTTAACAGAGGATAGCTTTAAAGAAAACATCAAGTACAACATGCTTGTTGAAAAAGCTACCGAAGATAATGTCAAAGTAACTGACAAAAAACTTAAAGCTTATTACAAAACTTGGCAACCAGATATCACAGTTCGTCATATCTTAGTTGAAAAAGAAGATACAGCTAAAGAAGTTGAAAAGAAACTTAAAGATGGCGCGAAATTTGAAGATCTAGCTAAGGAATATTCAACAGATACAAGCACAAAATCTGATGGTGGTTTACTTCCTGCTTTTGGTCCTGGAAAAATGGATGAATCTTTCGAAAAAGCTGCTTATGCGCTTAAGAAAAAAGGTGACATCAGTGCTCCAGTCAAATCTCAATATGGTTACCACATTATTGAAATGGTAAAACCTGCTAAGAAAACAACATTCGAACAAGATAAAAAAGCTGTGAAAAAGGCTTATATCGCTTCACAAGTAACGCAAGAAAACATGCAAAAAGCATTGAAGAAAGTTTATAAAGATGCTGGCATTAAAGTTGAAGATAAAGACTTGAAAGATGCTTTCAGTCAATATACTTCAAGCAACAGCTCTAAAAGTAAATAAGTATAACTGAAAAAAGCATCAGCTCAAGTGAGCTGGTGCTTTTTTGACGCCTGAAATGATAAAACTATCTTCTTTACTACTTATTTCTGTAAGTTCAGTTCGGTAATTTCGAATAAGGTTGCGAGTGGAGCATCCAACCAATGCCATACTGATCGATAAATTGCCCCATTTTCCCACCCCAGAATTGTTCAACATAAGGCATTGTTACATTTACAGTTCCTGAATCTTGAACGCGTTCAAAAAACATGTCGGCCTTTCGAACAGCTTCCTCATCTTCACTATTCACATCTAACATCAGCCAAATTTGATTGCCCCTAACGAGATCTCCTTTAAAATTATCCGAGCAAAACAACTCTGCTCCAAGGATAGTGAAACTTGCATGAATCGTCGTATCTTCGAGATGCTCCTTCTCTATACCGAAAGCATCTGCCTGCTCTTCTCCAACAGGTACACGCATAATCTTCGTTGCACCAAATACCTCTTCATAATAAGCCAAAGCCTCCTTCGCATTAGCGTAACTTAAATACGGATATAACTTCGCCATCTAAAACCCCTCATTTCCTTATCATTAGATTTCTAACATCGTACGAATGTATTTTTATCTTTACCCGCTCATCAAAAAAGCAATCAGCGATACAACCACTGATTGCTTCAAAAACTTATAACACATCCAAAAGTTCATGAGATAACTCTTTTGTCGCCGGATAAATTTCACGATAAATCGAATAGAATTGAGCATAGCGAGCCACATTTTCTGGATTTGGTATAAATTTTTCTTCCTTATAATGGACAAAAACTTCCCGACACGTTTCAGGCGAATCAAACCAGCCACAACCAAGAGCAGCAATCATGCACGCACCAACCCCGGGACCTTGTTCCACTTCAAGCCGCACCATTTCCGCATTAAACACATCCGCTTGAATCTGCATCCAGTCCGAATTTTTTGCTCCGCCGCCAACACTAATAATCCGTTGAAACCGCTTATTTTTAGCTTGTTCCATCAAAACTTGCGAATCCTTCAAACTGAAAGTGATTCCTTCAAGAACAGCTCGCGCAAAATGTTTCAGTTCATGCCTTGTATCAATTCCAATAAAACTTCCCCGAATTCCTGAGTCAAAATGAGGCGTGCGCTCCCCTACAATGTAAGGTGTAAAAAGTAAGCCTTCACTACCCGGCGCCACGAGTCGAACATCACGAAGCAGTTCCTCGAATGACTTTCCTTTTCCAAATGCCTTTTTAAACCAGTTTAGCGAACTTCCGGCCGCAAGCGTCACACCCATGGAATAATTGGCTTCTGGAAGCACATGGTTGAAAAAGTGGAGTTTCCCTTGATAATTTGATAGCCCTTGCTCAAACGAGCTAAAAACGCCACTGGTCCCAAGTGAAACGAGCGCTGCTTCATCATTTACAAGTCCCGCTCCGAAAGCCGCACAAGCATTGTCTGCCCCACCAGCATAAACCTTCACAGCCTGCCTCAAGCCAAAGCGCTCTCTATAGCTTTCCTTCACGATGCCGACTTGCTCAAGCGACGAACCAACTGGTGGCAAAAAGTCCCGATCAATTCCAAATTCGTTCAAGATTTCCTCGGACCATTCCGCTTTCTCGACATCGAACAGAAGCGTCCCCGCAGCATCCGAATATTCCGTGTGCAGTTCGCCCGTCAAAACAAAAGCCAAATAATCCTTCGGTAGCATAATATGGCGAACTTTGTTCCAAGTCTCTGCCTCATTTTCTTGCAACCATAAGATCTTAGGAAGTGTAAATCCTTCAAGAACCCTGTTTTTGGTAATTTCAAGAATTTGTTTACCGAAGCGCTCCGTAATCTCTTGGCACTGCTTTGTGGTTCGTACGTCATTCCATAAAATTGCCGGATAAACGGGAGTAAGCGCCTCATCTAGCACGACAAGTGAATGCATCTGGCCAGAAAAGCTGATCGCCTCAAGTTCCGTTCCAAAGTTTGGCGCTTCCGCACTAAGCTGCGCGAGCACAGCCTCACAAGCCTTCTTCCAGTATTCCGGCTGCTGCTCCGAAAAACCCGGCGCCCGTGAATCTATCTCATATGCGCTAGATGCTTCCGCAACAACATCCCCAAGCTTATTCATAACAATCCCTTTTAGCGAACTCGTTCCAAGATCAATCCCCAGCACATATCCCATCCGTCAACTTCCTTTCCTAAACCAAGTAATCATTCAAACGCGATTTCACGTGTTCGATATGGCTTGATTTCAACTGAATCCCATCCCCATGTTCATACGCATAACGCGTTAAAGATTCCAAATCTTCCTTATCCGAAAGAATCGCCTTCCCGATTTCCGACTCTCTCCACTTCTCATAACGATTCGCGGTGACCTCTTTAAGAAAACCATCCGTTTGTAATTTTGCCGCCGCCTTGAGCCCACGAGCAAAAGTATCCATTCCCGCGATATGAGCGAGTAACAAATCTTCCATTTCAAACGAAGAACGTCTTACTTTCGCATCAAAATTAATGCCACCAGGTGCGATCCCACCATTTTCCAAAATTTCATACATTGCAAGTGTCACATCAAGGACATTCGTTGGAAATTCATCCGTATCCCATCCAAGTAACAAATCGCCTTGATTGGCATCAATTGAACCAAGAGCTTCGTATTCACGTGCAACACGCAATTCATGCTCAAATGTGTGCCCCGCAAGCGTCGCGTGGTTGGCTTCTAAATTTAATTTAAAGTCGCCTTCAAGCCCGTAAGTTTTGATAAACGCCATCGTTGTCGCCGCATCAAAGTCATACTGGTGCTTCGAAGGCTCTTTTGGTTTTGGTTCAATTAAAAATTGCGGCTTGTGACCGATCTTTTCAGCATACGCGATGACCATCTTGAAAAGACGTGCGATATTGTCTTGTTCAAATTTCATATCCGTATTTAAAAGCGTTTCATAACCTTCACGACCGCCCCAAAAGACATAATTTTGCCCATTTAATTTTTTCGAAATATCCAGTCCTTTTTTCACTTGAGCTGCCGCATACGCATAAACCTCTGGATCATTAGTCGATCCCGCACCATTATTAAAACGTGGATGCGAAAACATATTAGCTGTGTTCCACAACAATTTGATGCCCGTTTCATCCATTTTCACTTTAATTAAATCCGTGATTTCGTCAAGGTTCGCCATAAACTCTTCAAGCGAATTGCCCGCTGGCGCAATATCGACATCATGAAAACAGAAGTACTCAACCCCTAATTTTTCAAGAATCTCAAAGAAAGCTTCAACGCGATTTTTTGCGGTTTCCATTTCCGACTTGCCAAACCAAGAACGTTCGTTTATTGCCATTCCAAATGGGTCGCTCCCATCTTGAGTCATCGTATGCCAGTAAGCCACCGCAAACCGAAGATGTTCCTTCATAGTTTTCCCTAAAACGACTTCGGATGCATTATAATGACGAAATGCAAATGGATTTCGTGTTTCTTTCCCTTCAAATTGGATTTTTTCTATTTGTGGAAAATAACTCATGTGCCCACATCCTCCTTTAAAATCAATTCTTTTTAGTTGGTTGGTTTAACAAACTAAC
Organism: Listeria valentina; assembly: GCF_011800755.1. GTDB lineage: Bacteria > Bacillota > Bacilli > Lactobacillales > Listeriaceae > Listeria > Listeria valentina. The sequence continues at coordinate 10,443 of NZ_JAATJW010000018.1, read as the reverse complement.
TTATTTACTTTATTATCATACACGTTTCCGGTTATTTTGTAAAGCGCTTCCATCGTGCTGCAAAAAAAATACGCAGATACCAAAGTATCCACGCATTTCCATTTCATTATTCAGCATCAAAATTTGGGCGGTAGAACGAGCGATTTTCAAGACCAAAAATCCGTTCCGAAAACTCACCTGGCTTCGTATGGCGAAGCGCCTTATCCATCATGTTCATCGTCGCGTCCATCAAATCAATTTGGTGTAAAATCTCAGCTTCACGAACGAGTGGTGGCTTCGGACTGCCCCATTCTCCTTTACCATGGTGAGCAAGAAGGACGTGCTTCAATACGACAACTTCTTCTCCTTCGATTTTCAGCTCTTCCGCCATCTTGCTGACTTCTTCGACAACAATCGAAATATGCCCAATCAAATTCCCTTCGAGCGTATAAGAAGTTGAAACCGGGCCAGAAAGTTCGATCACCTTGCCAAGGTCATGCAAAATCACTCCTGCATACAGCAAATCTCGATTGACACTTGGATACTGATCCGAAATAGCTTTCGCCAGCCTCAGCATCGAAACCACGTGAAAACTTAATCCAGAGACAAACTCGTGATGATGTCGCATTGCTGCCGGATATTCATAAAACGCATCTTGATATTTTTTAATTAGCGAACGCGTAATCCGTTGCAAGTTCGCATTTTTCATTTCAAAAATGTATTGCGTAATTTCATCCGCAATCTTTTCCTTGTCGAGCGGAGCCGTTTCCATCAAATCTGCGGCACTCACATTATCAAGTGGTGTTGCAAGGCGAATCTGCCGAATTTTAAGTTGCTTTCTCCCACGATAATTTTGAATTTCGCCAGCAATGTGTACAATTTGTTCCGCCGCATAAGCTGACTCATCCTCTTCAGAGACATCCCACAACTTTGCTTCAATTTCGCCAGATTTATCTTGCAGCATGAGCGTCAAGAAAGGCTTCCCGTTACTAGCAATTCCCTTTGTACTTGATTTAATCAACAAGAATAAATCTACACTCTCACCAACATCGTGGAGCAACAATTTTTTATCCATTTTATCGCCTGCCTTCTCTGCTTGAAAATACTTTAACCCTAGTATAGCACGAGTACCCGATTATCGGAAAAATATTTGCTAGTTTCCTTATGACACGAGAAGAAAATGACTTGATTTTCATCTTTACGATATTTTAAAAGCTGCATCAATAAATCGAGCCGCTCCGCATCAAAATTCACAAAACCATCATCAATCAAAATGGGGAGTGGAAAATCTTCTGCGATGATTTCAATCAAGGCTAGCCGAATCGCCAAATAAAGTTGTTCTTTTGTCGCCTGACTCAATTCTTCCGGTTTAAAAACAACGAAGTCAGATCGTTTCACTTCAATTCGTTTCGCATCATTGAACGAGACCTTTGTATAGCGACCGCCCGTTAATTTTCCAAAATAAAACGTTGCGAGTTCAAGCGCTTTCGGGAATTTCGTTTCTTGCAAATGAGCAACGGTTCGGTTTGTGAGCTCCTCTGCAAGCTTTAAAGTCATCCATTCATCCGCAAGCTCCCGAACTCGGCCACGCTTCAGATAATATTCCTGTGTCAGATATGAAAAAGTTCCGCCTTCTTCAAGGAGCGCGATTTCATGCCGTGTCTCAGCTCGCACGCGTTCAAATTCAGCTTGCGCCTCGTCCATAGCCATAAGCTCCTCCTTGCGTTTAAGTTCCGCTTCTTTAAGCGCCTCAAAGTCCGAGAAAGCCGAAAAATCAAGCGTTTCTGGCAGTTGTGCCGAAAGCAAAGTAAAGCGTTCCCTTGCCGCCCTGAGCTCCTTATCGCGCAACCCAAGTTCCCGAAACTCGAGCTCAGAATTCGCTTGCGCCGCAGCCAGCAAAGCATCCATCTCCTCACGCATTTTTCTTAAATCACGCTTGGCAAGATCCAGTTGTCCGTCCAGTTGCTCCATTTTTTCTTCATTTTTCGCCGCACTCGCCGCATTTTCGCGATAAACTCGAAGCTTATGCCGCAAGCTTGCCACTTTCTCCTCAGGCGAATCCCCTTCTACCGGAAACTGCTGCAACTGCTCTTCCCACTCTTTCAAGAAAGCGTGCCCCGCATTCCTTCTTTCCTCCAAATCTTGAAGCCGCAACCACTTCGTGTAGCTTTCCTTTACAAACGCCATATCCGCATCGAATGAAACGCCTTGCTTCAAATCAAGTGACTCATAAAGCTTGGCTTTTTCCAGCTCAACGCTCTCTCTTTCCTGATCTAACTTCGCTTTCGTTTCCTCAAGCAAAGCAATCCGCATCAAAACTTCATCAAGCTTTCCAAGCAACTCTTTCCATTTTGTTCGGTAACGCCTTTGTTCTTCGAGTTCAATCCGAGCCACTTCATCCGTATTTTCAGTTTTCTTAAAAAAGCCCGCCAAAAATAGCACAAGCGCCATCACAAGTAAAACGTATCCTAAAAATCCGGGAATAAAAAGAGCCAAAGAAATGCCAAGAATCAATAAAATGACAGCACCGCCAAGTAAATAAGGCGGTTGTTTCTTCTCTTTCTTCAGTCCAGCTTCCTTCTCTTGCATCTTTTCACTTGTCCACAAAAGTCCTTCCAGTTCATCTACTTCTTGCTGGATGCGCTTTTCTTCTTTCTGTTCCGCTTCAAGCACAAACCTATTTTCCTGCTCGCCTCGTTCCAAATCACGCTCCGCTAAACTAATTTGCGCAATTTCCTCATCAAAGTTTGCATCCAAAGGCTTCCGCGAAAAATCGATCCCTATTTGCCTTGTCAGGATTTCACTTTCTGTTTCTTGCTCCTTTAGCTGCTGCGCACGATCTTGATAGACCCGAAAGCTCTCCAAAAGCTCTTGAATAGCTCCCGCCAGACCAGCATCCAGTTCATTCTCCACCAAATTCCGTTCAGCTAGCGCTTTTTTGCGTTCCTCAAGTTGCATCTGCTCGTGATTCCGCTCATTAAAACGCGTTTCCAATTGATCAAAACGAGCCAAGCCATCCGGTGGAAACTCCATTTGCTGTGAAATCTGTTCCGCCAAAACTTCTTTTTCTGAATAAATCGGCCATTTTTCTTTTAACCGCTCCAAATTCGCTAATTCAATTTGAAGCGCACGCCTATTCCCAGCTCGCTCAGCTTCTTGCTGTTTCAAACGTTCCATTTTCGAAACAAGCCCAGCATACTTTTCATTTTGTTCCTTCGAATCTAGATAAGCATCCCGACTCTTCTTCACCGCCTCTACAGCTTGATTGATCACAGGTTTTTTCCCGCCAGGTTTAAATAACTCATCCAGTTGCTTCTTAAGCGACTCATTCATCAAAAGCAAACGATCGGATCCAGCCGTTCCCGTTGCAAGCAAATATTTTTCAAACTCTTCTTGTTTCATTTGACCAATTTGTTGCAAACCATGAATATTAAAAGAAAAAATCGCTTCATACGTACGACGATCCATTCCATTTAAAATCTCATTCAGCTTCTCTTCGCCGTGTCGCGACCCATCTTCCATATGAACGGTCACATCACCAGCTGATTTCCCGCGCAAGCGCTCAATCACAACCGTCCCAAATTTCGTCTCGGTTAATGTCAGCTTCCCGCCGTAAGCCCCTTTATTTTTCGGCTCCATCCGCAAATAAGAGCTTTGCTTAGCTGGAAACCCAAATAAAATGCTATGAATAAATGCCATAATAGTCGATTTGCCCGCTTCATTTTCGCCATAAATCATCTGGAAATCGCCAAAATCGTCAAATGTCGTATTCTCCCATTTTCCAAACCCAACTATTTCTACTGAGATGATCTTCATTTTTTACCATCCTCTATTTCTCTATAGGTTTCATTTAACTTGACAAGCGCATCTGAAAGAAGTTGTTTTTGCTTGTCCTCATCCAGTTCAGTCAAATACTGGCGCACGCCTGCATGTAAATAAAGTGATTCAATCGCCTCAAAAAAGTTTTCTTCTTCCTGCAATTCTTGAATCGATTGTTTTAATTCATCAGCTAACAAAAGATCTTGTTGCCAGTCCTCATTTTGTTCGGACTGCTTCGGACGAAATTTCAGCGTATTTACCCATACGAATGGCGCCGCAGACACTTCATCTTCAAACATTTGCAACCAGTCCGTAGTATTGACTCCATCTGGGTTTTCTACTAAAACTTCTAGATCTAAAATATAAGACTGGCTCCCATTACGGTAATCTTGTAAAGCTTGCTCTAATTTCCGGAAAAGCTTAGTTTGATCCACTTTCCCATCAAGTTCGATTTGCAGTTTCCCCCAAATCACTGGTGCCGTTTCAAAAAATTCAAATGAAGCACCTCTTGGAGAAAGTTCAACAATCGTTCCGCCTTTCGCGCCTGTTTCTTTCCGGCTTCGGCCTTGAATATTTCCCGGGTAATAAACGCCAGGGTGTTCCGAGAGAATTTCTCTTTTATGAATATGACCAAGTGCCCAGTAATCGAATCCTTTTTGTTTCAATTCACTCAAACTAAACGGGGCATACACATCATGTTCACTCGACTTTGTTTCTTCAGAGCCATGTAACAGCGCAATATGAAAATCCGCTTCGCCTTGTTTTTGGAATTCATTTAAGCGCTTTTCACGTACATGGCGTTCCGTGTAACTAAACCCATAAAGGTTAACCGTTTGGCCAAACTTTCCCTTCCAAGGCACACACTGGACAGTCTCTCCGAAAGTAAAGACATTTTCTGGAAGCTCTAAAACATCTCGATCTTTTTCAAGAAAATCGTGATTCCCGTGAATTAAAAAAACGTCAATTTCAGCATCTTGCAGCCGTTTCATTTCTTTATAAAATTGAACTTGCGCTTTAATACTCCGATCTTCTTTGTCATAAACGTCACCAGCAATCAAAACAAAATCTACTTGCTCCGCTATTGCTCGTGTGACAATCCGCACTAACGACTCATGAGCAGCATCCTTTAGTTCCTTGTAAACCACATCTGAAAGCGCACTAAGTCCAGTAAAGGGACTATCCAAGTGTAAATCTGCGATATGTAAAAATCGTACCTTTGCCATTTTAGAGCCTCCCTACAAAAACGAATATATGTTCCTATTATAACGAGCTGCCTTGCATTTCGCAAGCTTGATCTAGTGTTTTGCTTTAAGCTTCTTTTACTATTTAATTTCTACTTCTAAAATAAAAAAACCTCCGTAACTTATTCTCATAACGAAGGCATTTAAACTTATTTACAACGAATTTCATTCCATTTTTTCTGAGCTCATTCCATGCTTTCTTTTTGACTTTCAGCCCTTTAACGAAAAAAGATACCCGCCCATAAGCGAGTATCTTCATCTTCTATTCTTTCACTTCGTACAATGATTGAAGTGGCATCATGATAATGCGATTCAAATCATTAATAATTGTGCTCATGCCTTGTTCTTTTTCCATCAAGCCAAGAATCAGTTCATTTTGTTGAACTTCCTCCGCAACTTTTTGCGCACGATCAACCGTTTCATCATCAATATCTTGGCCTGTCATTTGTTTTTCTTGAATTGTGATTTGAATCTCACGAAAACGATCAAACTTTTCCTTTGCTTCTGCATCTTCTGTTACTTTTTTATAAGCTTCTTCTAGGCTTTTAAATTCGTCTGTTTCGCGAATTCCACGTTCTAATCCGTGCGCTAAATCATAAATATTTTCGCTCATTAATAAAATCCTCCACAAGTTAAAATTTATTCTTCTCTAACTATAACAAAACTACGGCGCAGATGCTACCTTTAGATCCATAACGCCAGAACACCTTGCACAATCCCTATCACACCACCAAGAATTCCACCTAAATAAGTAATCATTTTGAGTTCTTTTCCGGAAACACTGATGACGATTTGCTCCATCTCATGAAGTGAAAAAGTGGCAATCTGGGATTCGATTAGCGCAGCAATTTCTAAGCGGTTAAACAAATCGGCGCTATGACTTGAGGCAAACGCAAGCAAGCGCTCCACAATATACGGAATAAGGTGCCGCGTAATTTGCTCTTCATATTTCGCTAAATTCTCTTGGACAGGTCGATTCAACCATTTTTCATTTTCTAGAAAACACCGCGCTTCATGCCCAACTTGCCGCAAAAAAGCTTCTTTTTTCTCAGATGAGACCAGTTCGCCTAAATCTCTCCCAAGTAATGCTTGATACTCCGTAACCAGTAAATTTTCAAGTGTTTCTTTCATTTCAGGGCGCTTTAATAGCTTTTCCAGTTCTCGCTGTGCCTTTTCCGTTAATGCATCCACATTTAAAAACATCTTAGCGAAGCTTCCCATTTTGCCATGCTCTTCAAAAAAAGTTTCAAGCATCAAATGGATTTGCTTTTTCCCAGTGTCACTTTGCAAATAATCCGTCGCACGCGCAATTCCCATCTCAGACAAGCCCGCCAGATTTTTCATCAAAAAGGCATTTGCCGCATCCGGAACTAGTTTTTCAAGCTTGGTTGTTTCCTTTTCATTTAAAAATCGTTCCGTTTCACTTACCGCTTTATTTGAAACCCAGTCCACCAAGCGCTCCTTGCCATTTTGAAACCCAGCAAATTCCGCGAGCTCAGTGGGGGTTGTTTCCAGCGCCATCTTCTCCTTAAAAAATTCCTGCGCCGTCTCAGTTAAGCCATCACGTAGCTGTTCATCTTGTAGCTTCTTTTGAATCATGTCGCCTGTCAGCAAATGTTCTGTTACAACCTGTCCAATTTTCTGCGCTAACTCATCGCGCCGTTTAGGAATAAGTCCTGGTGTAAAAGGCAACCGCCACTTCCCTAAAAAAATCGCTTTATATGGTCTAAAAAGCATCCGAATTGCAATAAAATTCGTCATCATCCCAATAAAACCGCCAATCACCATCATGACCAGTATTGAAATCCAAATATTCACGCCTGCACCACCTTTTCAAGTGTTATCATTATAAGCTACCAAGCAGGGAAACGACAACGCCTACGCCGAAAATTCATTCTAAAGTATGACACAAAAAAACCAAGAAAAAATTCTTGGTTCATAGATTCGTCATTTTTAGCGGGTCAACCCACTCATCAAATTCTTCCGCCGTTAAAAAGCCCGATTTCACAGCTTCCGCTCGTAATGTCGTTCCGTTTTCATGAGCAGCCTTAGCAATTTGTGCCGCCTTCTCATAACCAATATGCGGATTTAGCGCCGTAACAAGCATCAACGAGTTTTCAAGTTTCTCTTTGATCGCCTGCTCATTAGCTTGAAGCCCATCCAAAGTGTGCATCCGGAACGAACGCATCCCATCACTGAGCAATTTCACCGACTGCAAGAAATTAAAAATAATCACAGGCTTATACACATTCAATTCAAGATTTCCTTGGCTGCTTGCCACTTCAATCGTCGTGTCGTTCCCCATCACTTGCGCCGCGACCATCGTTAGCGCTTCACATTGCGTTGGATTAACTTTTCCCGGCATAATCGAACTACCTGGTTCATTAGCAGGAATCGAAATTTCGCCAATCCCACTTCGCGGTCCACTAGCAAGAAAGCGAATATCATTCGCGATTTTCATCAAATCTGCCGCCAAACTTCGCAGTGCCCCATGAACAAAACTAAGCGGACTGTGGCTCGAAAGCGCAAAAAATTTATTTTCATCCGAAACAAACGGTGCCCCTGTGAGCTTCGCAAGTTCGCGCGCCACCCCATCACCAAAACCAGTTGGTGCGTTAACACCCGTTCCAACTGCCGTTCCGCCAATTGCAAGCGGAAGTAGCTCCTTGCTGCTCTCTTCAATAAAGCGCTTCGCTCGACGGATCATCGCTTCGTAGCCACTGATTTCTTGACCAAGCGTGAGCGGTGTTGCATCTTGAAGGTGAGTCCGACCAATTTTCACAACATCCATAAAAGCTTCCTTTTTCTCTTTCAAAACGCGTTCAAACTTGTCGAGTTCTGGAAGAAGCTCTTGCTGGATTCTTTGATAAGCCGCAATGTGCATCGCTGTTGGAAACGTGTCATTCGAACTTTGCGACATGTTCACATCGTCATTTGGATGGATCTTTTGTCCACTTTTTTCACTCGCAACATACGCCACGACTTCATTCACATTCATATTCGTTTGCGTCCCGCTTCCCGTTTGATAAACCACTAACGGAAAATGTTCGTCGAGCTTCCCACTCAAAATCTCATCACAAGCTTGCTTAATCGCCTTACCTTTTGCCTCAGAAAGCTTTCCCACCGAAATATTTACCGTCGCACAAGCCTTTTTTAAAAACGCAAATGCATCAATAATCTCAAGCGGCATTTTATCCGCACCAATTTTAAAATTTCGTAAGCTTCGTTCCGTTTGCGCGCCCCAAAACTTAGAAGCGTCTACAGAAATTTCACCAAACGTATCTTTTTCGATTCTTTCCACATGCCACACTCCTTTTTCATCCAGTATAGCATGTTTTTTCAATGATTTTCAGTTTGAAGTGGTTTTTTCTTCATCACCCAAAAAGCCGCAAAATAAAGCAGCACAATCAGCCCAAGCGTCCAAAGTAACGAAACAACAAAGTGCTCGAGACCTTTTCCATCTACAAGAAAAGCGACCGCATTTTGACTTAAATAAGCCGGATTTAGCATTTGCCATTTTGTCCCCACCGCCGTGACACTCGTAAGCAAAATAGCAACAACCACAGTAATACTTGCTGAAGCGGCCCCACTACTAAAACTTGCACTGCATAAAATGAGCAGCCCTACTAAAAATACAAACCAAATAAAATAAACAAAAAAAGCTATAATAATACGTTCCCATTCCATTTTTCCGAACAATGCGACCGTATAATAAACGGAAAACAAATAGCCAATCAAAAGCGCGCAGAAAGCCGTTAGCCCTTCACTGATCCATTTCGCGTTCAAATAGCTTGAAACCTGCAGAGGCTTTGTCATCATGAAAGCAAGCATGCCACTCGTTCGGTCTGCCGAAATGCAGCCCATCGTAGCAACCGCAAAAATGATAACGCCCAATTGATCAAACTGGGAAGCTAAAGTTTGTCCGAGAATGCTTGCCGAAGTTTGCGTCCCCATCATTTGTAACAGCGCATCTGGATTTTCAATTCCACCAACAGCTTTCAAAATTTCCGGTAAAAATTTCACCATGAGCGGCTGTGTCAAACCAAGAATAGCAAAAACAACCGGCAACCAAATCCACTTCAAATTCCGCTTTTTCTCAAGCCATTCCTTTGCTAGCAGTGCTTTCATTCGCTCACCTTCTTCATGAAAATTTGTTCCAGACTTTCGTGGATATTCTCAAATCGTTGAATTTCTAATCCCGCGTTTCCTGCCTCATTAAACAGCCATTCTCCGTCAATACGGCGATCCTTCGCCTCAAAGCGGCAAATCGTTCCAATCCGCTCTGCCCGAATCCAGCGATCACTTTTTCTTATTTCTTCAAACCACTGTTCCGGGAAACGAGCGAACTCCACTTCAAAAACAGACGTACTCGCTTCCCTTTTGATCTCAGAAAGTGGCTTGTCGAGCACGATTTCACCGCGGCTCATCATCGTAATATGGTCACAAATCTCCTCAGCGTCTTGCAAAATATGCGTCGAAAAAAGAATAGTCGTCTCCTTTTTCAGTTCCTCAATGAGCGTGATCACTTCTCGCCTACCGATGGGATCAAGAGCAGAAACCGGCTCATCAAGAACCAGCAGTTTAGGCTTATGCAAAATGGCTTGGGCGATCCCTAACCGTTGCCGCATTCCCCCTGAAAAGCCACTTACCCTTTTCTTGCCTTCTTCGCTTAGCCCCACTTGTCGGAGCACCTCATCAATACGCATCTCAAGCTCTTTTCCGCTCATTTTGGAAAGCCTTCCCATAAACCGAAGCGTCTCAACCGCCGTCATAAAACCATAAAAAGCCGGATACTGCGGCAAGAATCCTATTTTCTCACGCGCTCCGCTCATTTTTTCCCCATCCAGCAAAATCGTCCCTTGATCCGGTTTTAAAATTTGCACGAGCATATTGATTAGCGTTGTTTTCCCAGCGCCATTCGGGCCAATTAATGCTAGGCATTCCCCATCTTGGACAGAAAATGACACATCCACAACCGCTTTTTTGCTTTCAAATTGTTTTGATAATTGATGAATTTTAAGAGTTGTCATAGTTCCTTCCTTCCAAAAATAAAGTAAGCAATCGGACCAAACGAGCTGACAACAAGAATCACAACAAGCCAAACAACCGGCGCTTTCCTTACCTGCCAGTGGCGAATAAGATCAACAAGTGCAGTAACGAGCAAAATTAAATATAAAATAAAAATCGGTAGCAATAACGTTAAATCAATCCCAGCAATTTCCATCTACAGTTCCTCCCTCAACTTCCTGTTATATTTATTGTATAACAGGAAGTTTCTAGCCGTCAACTGCTGATGGCAAAAAAAGCACGTGACTCCTCGTCACGTGCCAGACTGTAGACAAAGTAGTGAAAAACTTTGTTTACAGTCTTTTTTTAGATATACTTGTGATAGAACATACATAAA
>NZ_JAATJW010000017.1 GCF_011800755.1 Listeria valentina | reverse complement strand
CAACAGTTGTTGCGCTAGCGGTACCACTTTTTGCTAAAAATTTTATTGACGGTTTTATGGGAAAGAATTTTGATTATAGTATTGTCTTCTACTTGATAATTTTGTTTGCCGTTCAAGTTGTCTTGAGTGGTTTTGCTATTTATTTGTTAAATTTAATAGGATTGAAATTAGTATTTGCGATCAGAGATAAATTATGGAGTAAAATTTTGTACTTACCAATTCGTTATTTTGACAATACCAACTCTGGCGAATTTGTCAGCAGAATGATAAACGACACGGGGCTTATTAAAACGCTTGTTTCAGATCAATTCCCGCAAATTATTAATGGAATTATTTCGTTGGTCGGAATTGTCGCAATTTTACTTGTTATGGATGCGAAATTGACAGTGATACTATTTATCGCAATTCCAGTATTAATCTTGTTTGTTGCCCCGCTAGGGAAGAAATTATTTGTCATTTCAAAGGGCTTGCAAACGGAAACAGCAGCATTTAGTTCGAAAATTTCGCAGGTTGTAAGTAATGTTCGGTTAGTGAAAGCAACTACTTCTGAGCATGTAGAAGTAAAAAATGGACACGATGATCTTATGAAACTATTTCAGTTTGGTAATAGAGAAGCTAAGATTAATGCTATTATCAGTCCAATAACCGTTTTTGTTGTTATGGGAATTATAATCGGAATTATTATTTATGGTGGTATTCGTGTCAACGCTGGAACACTAACAATCGGAACGCTGATTGCCTTCTTAATATATGTTTTTCAACTTTTATCTCCAATTACATCATTTGTGACCTTTTTTTCGCAGCTTCAAAAAGCTAAGGGAGCTACAGAGAGAATCAATGAAATTCTCGACGAAAATTCTGAAAATCTGAAACTTGGAACGAACGTGTCACTTTCAGATAAGCATATCTATGCTAAGAATCTCACTTTTTCTTATGACGAAAAGAACATTGTTATTGATGACCTTTCCTTTGAAAGCAGTCCTGGTGAAATGATCGCCTTTGTCGGACCAAGCGGTGCAGGAAAATCAACTATCTTTTCATTACTAGAGCGTTTTTATCACCCAATCAGCGGAGATATCTTCGTTGGGGAAGACTCAATGAAAAATATTTCGTTAGAATCATGGCGTTCGCAATTCAGCTATGTGTTACAAGATAATTTGTTGCTTTCTGGTACAATTCGAGAAAATCTAGTTTACGGATTGAAACATGATGTAACGGATGAAGATTTATGGGAAGCGCTGAGACTTGCTTATGCAGATAGTTTTGTAGCTGAACTGCCTGAAAAACTTGATGCTGAAGTTGGTGAAAACGGGGTAAAACTTTCCGGTGGACAAAAACAACGGATTACAATTGCAAGAGCATTTTTAAGTAAAGCGCAAATTTTACTTTTAGATGAAGCGACAGCAAGTTTGGACGTAAGAACTGAACAATATGTACAAAAATCATTGCTGAATTTGATGAAACATAAAACGATTTTTGTCATTGCTCACCGTATTGATACAATCAAGCACTCAGATAAAATTATTTTCGTCGACAAAGGACGTATAACAGGTCAGGGTACGCATGAGGAATTGATTCGCACACATGAACTATATGCATCATTTATCCAAACACAAGTAATTAATGACGAAAACTAAGGAGAGAGTATGAAGAAAAAAATATTTTGGACAATTGGTATTGTGTTGGTTGTTCTCGTAGTTATTGTGATTATTGCTGCCTTTAATACCGACACAGCAACGGATGCAAACCAAGGAGACGATGTAACAACCAAGGTAAAAGAAAGTACAGTTGAAGTAAAAGCGAATGGCGCTGGAACAATTGTCCCGAAAAACCAGCAATTTCCAGATTATGCTGATTTAGAACTGAATTTGCAGATTGATGAGATGGATATTGCAGAGGTTAAGGAGGGGCAGGAAGTAACTGTAGATGTTACAGCTTACCCAGATCGCACATTTACAGGAAAAGTTGAATCTATCTCTGAAAAAGGAACAGTGGAAAGCAACGTTGCAGTTTTCACTGTAATGGTTGAATTAAATGATGCGAAAGATCTAAAAGCAGGAATGACTGTTTCGGGCTCAATTCTTGTAAACAAAAAAGAGCATGTCCTAAATATTCCGATTGAAGCCGTTCAGAAAAATAGTAAAGATGAGTATTATGTGTTGGTGGCTAAAAAAGATAAAAACAACCAAACGAAAAAAACAAGGCAAGTCATTGAAACAGGTATACGCAATGACAACATTATCGAAGTGAAAAAAGGCTTGCAAAAAGGCGAAGAAATATTTTTACCTTCGACGTCTACAAGTTCCAAGTGATCGAGGGGGTAAACCGTTATGTTAATTGATTTAAAGCATATTTCCAAGTCGTATCAAATGGGAAACGAAACTTTGCGAGTATTAGACGATATTACCTTTAGCGTAGAAAAAGGAGAATTTTTGACGATTACTGGGCAGTCAGGTTCGGGTAAATCTACTCTTTTGAATATTATTGGTTGTTTAGATCTTCCAGACGAAGGAGATTACTACCTCTCAGATGAAAAACTTTTAGGGATGAGCGACAACAAACTAGCGGCAGTTCGTAATCAACAGCTCGGGTTTATTTTTCAGCAATTCAACTTGCTACCCAATTTATCCGTACTAGAAAATGTAGAGCTTCCGCTTATTTACCGTGGAACATCACGTTCAGTGAGAATAGAAAAAGCCAGTCACGTTATTGAACAAGTAGGGCTGGCAGACAAAATACATCATAAACCCAATCAATTATCTGGAGGACAACAGCAACGAGTGGCAATTGCGAGGGCTTTAGTGGGTTCTCCGTCTATTTTGCTGGCAGATGAGCCAACAGGTTCCTTAGATTCGAAAAATGGATGGGAAGTTTTAAAAATGCTTCAAAGAATTAACCAAGAAGGCAGGACAATTATTATGATCACACATGATAAAGAAATTGCTGAGGAAGGTTCACGGATGCTTAAAATGCATGACGGCAAGTTAGTACAGGAGGGAAGCATATGCTGATTTTTCAAAGCTTGCAAATGGCTTTAAAACAAATTTTTGCTAGGAAAATGCGCTCCTTTCTAACAATGCTTGGCATTATCATAGGTGTAGCTTCAGTTATTTTGCTCGTTTCGCTTGGGAAAAGCGTTAGTTATGGTGTGAATCAACAACTTGGAGATCTCGGTTCGAATCTGATCACCGTTTATAATAATTCGACAAGTAAAACGAATCAGCTTGATTTACAGGAAGTCATGGAATATAAAGATATTGAGGGTGTTTCCCATATTGCTCCTGAAATTGATGGAAGTGCAAACGTGCTGACCGATCAAGGGGGTAAGGCATTTAGTATCGTTGGGACGAACGAGCAGTTTAAACAAGTTCACGGATCTAAGATAGCTAAAGGTCGGTTTTTATCCCCTGTGGACGTCGATAATAATCAAAAAATTGCTATAATCGGTCATGAAGTCGCGACTGAGCTATTTGGCTTTGGCAATCCTGTTAACCAAACAATCAAATTAAACGGGTTGAACTATAAGATTGTCGGAGTTCTTAAAAAGAGCGGTGAATCGCTCTTAGGGTCGACCGATAAGCAAATAATTCTACCAATTACATCAGCTGAGCGCTTGCTTAAAAATCAAAAGATTAACTCAGTGTATGTACAAGCTAGCTCCGCAGATAAGGTTAATTTTGTTATTAGTATTTTGAAAAGCCGTTTATCACTGAAATTTGAAAATGAAACGAAAGATAGCGATAATCCAGTCTTTCAAATTGTAAATCAAAAAGAAGTGCTTGATACGTTTGATACGGTTAATGCTCTGCTTACCAATACCTTAGGTGCAATTGCGGCAATTTCGTTGATTGTCGGTGGTATTGGAATTATGAACATTATGCTTGTTTCTGTACAGGAACGAACGAAAGAAATTGGTATTCGAAAAGCTTTAGGTGCTAAGCGGAGTACCATTCTTATTCAATTTTTAATTGAGTCGGCCGTCATTAGCGTGACAGGAGGGATTATTGGGATCGTTATTGGGAGCCTAGGTTTCATGTTATTTAGTGCTGTTGCCGATGTACCACCTGGAGTCAGTGTTGGAGTCGTTGCTTTCTCATTCTTTTTTGCACTTGTCGTAGGCATTGTATTTGGGATATCGCCTGCTAATAAAGCAGCGAAATGTAAACCAGTAGATGCTTTAGCCTCTATGTGATAATTGCAATTTCAATCTAGGATAGAGGAAAATCAATGTCGAAATTATATAATAATTATGGCGCATCTAAATGCGAATTTTCTAAAAACGATGAAATTTAGTTGTTAAAACGTAAATAATGTGAAGAAAATGTGAATAAATATAAAAAAACAAAGCCTTTTTCCCGAAAAATATAGCAAATTAACAATAAATTATTTGCTACTATTAGTAATATCAAGAAAAGAAAGGAATCTATTTAGTTGGGGATGAGGCATGAGATGAAATTTTTTGAATTGCAAGCTTTATTAGAAAAAGATGATGTTATTATTGATTACATTTTAGTGAAATGTCAGCATACGATAAGGTATATCAAAAAACATCAACGAATTAAATTTAAGGAAAACAGGTTATATATCCAAAAAACGGGCTATTTTCAAATGAGCTATATGGAAAATAAAGAAATGACAAAACTCTCTTTTGAAAACACAGTTTGGATAGGTCAGTTTTATACGGGGAAGGCAAACTTAATTGTAGAAGCATTAACGGATGCTACATTGATTGTGCTTGATATTGATGAAGTTTTTGATATCCTTGATAAGGATAATTTATTATCACATTTGTCATTTCTTCTTCTCGAACAATTCAGAGAAGAAATTGATATGTTTGAAGTCCAATTTCAATTCCGTCCTAAGGAGAGAGTCGCTCGATTTATTAAGTTTGTCAGTGACAAGATGGATCTAACAGCAGAGAATACAAAAAGAACTTCCGAGATTCTTTTCCATGGACTTTATTGCGTCTTGCTGTTGTTGCTCACGAAAAATTGTGTCTAAAGCTTTAAATGAACTTGCTGAAGAAGATGCTATCAACTTTTCAAGCAAGCCGTGGATTGTAAAGGATGCTGAAAAATTGGAAAAATATGCATTAGATGTTCCTATTGCAGCGAATGGTTGAAATCGTCTGGGGGATCAAGGTATAAAATAGGAGTTATTGAGAAGTTCAAATAGTTAGGTGTATAGCTTGGTCATAATTTTATTTCTGATAGCCGTTTTACGTAGACGGATAAGCGTAGTCTAAAATGAAGAACAGACAATCGAATGGGGATGGAAAATGAAAAAGAAAGTATTCCATACAGCCGCGGTGTTTGGTCTGGTCAGTATGAGCTTACTAACTAGCTGTGGCGAGGAAAGCTCTTCAAAAAAATCAGTTAAAGAAGAGGAACAGATAATGAAAAAAGAAAAACCTGCGGAACAAAATGTGGCGGATCAAACTGATAAGAAAGTCAGCCAAATTAAGCAAATGCTTGAACAAGGTTTGCAAGGTGGTGCTAACATTGAATATGATTCTGCTAAAAAACAATTCAATGTTATAATGACGGACAGTAGATTAACGGACTCATTAAACAACATCAAGGAAGACCCAACAAATGAAAAATGGCCGAAGCTAATCAAAGCATTTCAGAAATTATCCAAGCAGATTAAGTCAGGGTTGGATTCTGGATATACTATCCGCTTGTCAGATCCGGCAGATGAAGCTAAGACTATGCTAACCATACTAGATGGTAAAGTAACCTATGATTTTTCCACAAAGTGAAGAAAAACTAAGCAACCGCCTTGAAAAAACGTGGTTGCTTAGTTTTTTATAGTTTCCGCGTATACAAATAATGGGGCATTTCGATGCCATAATAAAACTTGATATAAGCTTTAGTTCGCTCCATCTGATTGTTTTCGGCAACGCGAATGGACGCTGCATTGGTTGTTTTGATTGTCGCATGGATTTCTGGCGCATGAAGTTTGTCTTGGGCATATTGAACGATTGCAGCCGTTATTTCACGGGCGTAGCCTTTATGCCAATAAATTTTTTTAAGCAAATACCCCAGTTCTAGCACCGTTTCGTTTTCGACTTCTTGGTAGGTGATCCCAGCGTTTCCGATAAATTGATCGTTTTCTTTTAAGTAAATGCCCCAAAGTCCAAAACCAAGCTCGCGGTAGCGACGGAGGTTGTTTTCGAGCCAGCTACGTACGTCGGCATCCGAAAAATCATGCTCATAAGCATACATCACTTCTGGGTCTTGAAGCATGGAGGTCGGCTTGAGTCATTTCGTTTGCGTATAAGCGTTCAGTTTCAAGTATCATTTGAGTTCCTCCTTGTGGCTTAGATACGATCATTATAGCAGAATTTGGGTGGTTTTTTGCGAGAAAAACCTTTATAATAGTTCTTAGTGATTTGAAACGATTAAAGTGAAAAGGAGTTATTATAAAATGGCATTGACAGCTGGTATTGTCGGACTTCCGAATGTTGGGAAATCAACACTTTTTAATGCAATTACAAAAGCTGGAGCGGAGGCTGCAAACTATCCGTTCGCAACGATTGATCCCAATGTTGGCATTGTTGAGGTTCCAGACAATCGTTTGAATAAATTAACTGAACTCGTGAGCCCGAAAAAAACGGTGCCAACGACTTTTGAATTTACGGATATTGCCGGGATCGTAAAAGGGGCAAGTAAAGGTGAAGGACTTGGAAACAAATTTTTGTCGCATATTCGCCAAGTGGATGCGATTTGTCATGTGACGCGTTGCTTTGAAGATGAGAACATCACGCACGTGGAAGGGCGTGTGGATCCGCTCGATGATATCGCGACAATCAATTTAGAGCTGATTTTAGCGGACCTTGAAAGCGTTGAAAAACGTATCGGCCGTGTGGAAAAAATGGCGAAACAAAAAGACAAGGAAGCGGTAGCTGAGTTTAACGTTTTGACGAAGCTTAAAGAAGGCTTTTTAAATGACAAGCCGGCTCGGGCGCTTGAATTTAATGAAGAAGAGTCCAGGATCGTCCGCAATTTATTCTTGCTAACCAATAAACCGGTTCTTTATGTAGCGAATGTGAGCGAGGAAGATGTCGCTGATCCTGACAGCAATAAGTACGTGCAACAAGTGAAAGAGCTTGCGGCTGAAGAGGGGTCTGAAGTTATCGTAGTTTGTGCACGCGCGGAAGAAGAAATTGCTGAGCTAGAAGATGCGGATAAAGCTGAATTTCTTGAAGCGCTTGGCATTGAGGAATCGGGTCTTGATAAATTGATTCGTTCGGCTTATTCACTGCTTGGACTGGCAACTTACTTTACTGCTGGAGTTCAAGAAGTACGCGCTTGGACGTTTCGGAAGGGTATGAAAGCGCCTGAATGTGCCGGAATCATTCATACAGATTTCGAACGCGGCTTCATTCGTGCAGAAGTGGTTTCTTATGGTGATCTTGTGGAATATGGCTCGGAACATGCAGCCAAAGAAGCAGGGAAAGTTCGCCTAGAAGGAAAAGAATATGTGATGAAAGATGGGGATGTTGTTCATTTCCGCTTTAACGTTTAATTGTTTCACGTGAAACATTAAAAAGCCCACGCTTCAATTTGAAGCGCGGGCTTTTTGTTATTCATTGAATAGGTAATCAATAATTGTGTCGCCAATCATGCGACGCTTTCCTTCATAAGGGAAGGTGTGCATTTGAATTGCTGGATTAAAGTTGAGCTCAATAATCGCTGCTTTTTCATAATCAGTTGGATTTGGTGGCACAATGATGTCAACGCCGCAGAACTTGGCATCAGCTACTTTAGCTGCTTTTATCGCCATGCCTTTGTAATAGCTATCCATTTCATCCGTCACATCAATGCTATCTCCACCAGTGCTGATGTTCGAATTCTCGCGTAGATAAACAACTCTGTCTCGCTCAGGAATGCTATCCCAGTCTAAATGGTGTAAGCTAAGCATCAATGTTTCTTCAGGGCCTTTTAAGATTTTTTCAAGCGGCTTCAAGTGTTCTGTACCGCGAAGGGGATCATCATTTTTTTCGTCAACGAGTTCCGCGATCGTATGGACACCATCACCGATAACGTTTGCTGGAACCCGCTGTAAGACAGCTTCAATTTGATCGCCAATAACAAGGAAGCGATATTCATCTCCAGGAATGAATTCTTCAATAATGACAGATTCGTCATAGCTAAATGCAATTTTAAGTGCTTCATGGAACACATCTTGGTTAAAGTCGTCTTTAAAGATGCTAATTCCAAGACCATAGTTCGTTGATTTCGGCTTGACAACAATTTGTTTCCCCTTGAAGTGCGCGTAGCTTTCGAGTGCAACTTCAATGTCCGTAAAGTTTTCCCCAAATGGCACGCGGATACCGTTTTCAGCTAGGATTTTTTTCGTTACGACTTTGTTTTCCATTAGCAAAACGGAAATATAATTATCACGCGATGTTTTCGTCGCTTGTTTTACCAGTTCCGTGTGATCTTTTTTGGATAGTCGCAAAAAGTTTTCAGCGTGATCGAGAATTTCCACGCTAACGCCTTTTTTCCAAGCGGCTTTCCATACAATCTGTGTTGAAAGTTCTAAATCTTCCGCTCCAATGAAACGGTAAGCTTCTAGGTCAGCTTGCGCGAATGAATCATGCGCCACATCAAGATGGTAACTGAGGTAGCCACGTTGCTTGATATTTGTCACGACTTGAGCTGCAATGGTTTTTTCGGCGTACAGCAAGCGATCTTTTTGTTTGGCTAGCACATTACGAAGTACTTTGTTTTTCGGTGCAAGCAAATCCAAAATTTGTTCGATTTTATCAAGTTCAGCCATGCCAGCTTCAACGAACGGCACGCGTTTTCCAGAACAGTCTGTGAGCATTGGATGTGAAAGGCCAAATAAAGCCGTGATTTCTTCGTTGCGGTCGGCAACTTCTTGATTGTTTGGACAAAGCTCCATATCTTCAGATAAAAGTCCCGTGAGTAAGAAGAGTTGCAAGAAATGCAAGGTTTCCTTCGCAATGCCAACTTCTTCAAGCGGATCAAGGTCGATTGACCGAATTTCTAGATACTCTACGCCTTTTTCAGCCAAGCCATCTAGAGATTGGTCAGTGTGGCTGTTTTTTAAGCGAATCGGGTTATAAAATTCACGCATGCTATTGATTTCGCCTGCTTCAATATGTTCGCGAATCGTTGTGATGTACCCATCAAAGGTATCATAATTGATGTGCAGCGACTCCCTGTTCTTGTAACCAGAAGAACTGTTACGAAGTGAAATTCCTTCTTTGATAAGCCGTGCCCCTTCGTTAGCGGGTTCTTCACTTGCGATTTTTGTGAAACCTTCCATGTAAGCGGGGCCAGCTCCGGTCAAATAAACGAGCAACCAACGATTTTTCATGAAATATTTAGCAGTTTTTAAGTAAATGCGATTTTTAAAATCTTGGTAACTCTCTTTTTCTGTGCGGAAAACGTCAAAAAGTTCCTTTAAAAGCGTATCTGAAAAGGAAAAATTGAAGTGGGTGCCACTTAAAAGCTGGACTTTTTTTCCGTATTCTTTTGCTAAATGTTCACGGTATTGTCTGCTTGGACTATTTGCGCCGTCGTCGTAAACCGCGATTGGGATTTTTTCTTCTTCTGGAATCAGCGGTGGGTTGCTGTTTGGCCAAAGCAGCTCGTCGTTTTCGAGTGCTAGTGTAACAATATGATGTAAGTTGGAGACGGCTTCATAAACCTCTTCAACGGAATCGCAAACAGGCGTGATCATTTCAATTTGACTTTCGGAAAAGTCGGTTTTAATCAGTGGGTTATCTTCTTTTTTTCCAAAAACGGCCGGGTGAGGCGTTAAGGCTAATTGACCGCTAGGTGTGACACGCAAATTTTCTTTTTCTAGTCCGAAGTGACCGGAAAATACTTGCTTTGTGAGTTTAGGGTCATCTTGAAGATAAGCTAACAATGGTTGATCTAGGTTAATCATGTTTTCACCTCAGGCGAGAATTTTTTCACCCTTATCTTACAACAAAGCGACCACCTAAGTATATTAATTGGTTTGTGAAAAAAGATAAACAGGCTTTTCCCTTAACTAGGAGTCGCTTGCGTAAAAGAATATCAGGTTTTTTCAAAAAGTTAGTCAGCTATCGCTATTTTTGCTTTTTTTCTGTATAATGGTTGTTATCAAGCTAAGTGGGAGGAATTGTTTTCGTGACGACAGAAACTGAAACAAGCAAACCTTCTTTGGAAGAGCAAAAAAGCGCCTTGACAAAGAAAAATTTGCAATATGTTCAAGAAGTTGAAAAACACTTAAAAACGACGGATTACGAGGAAGCGCAACGCAATGAAATTGTTCGGGAGATGGTCGAGAAAATCTTAGAACAACAAAAACAAGGCGTTACAGCGCGAAAACTGTTTGATTTAACACCGACTGAATATGTCACTTCGCTTACCGTGAAAGCTGAACGTTCACCGGGAGAACCTACGACTGGAAAAGGTTGGCTGTTCCTTGATGGGGCTTTGCTCGTTCTTGGAGCAATGATGTTGATTTCTGGAATTAGTGCCTTCTTCCAAGGGCAAACTTTAGGTATTGCCGTGCTCGTAGTTACGGGAATCGTCGGCGGTTTTGCTATGATTATTTTGCGCAAATACTCAGCTGAGATGCGAACAGGTAAAAAAGGAAGTACATTGCGGTATATTTTAATGGCTGTGTTAGTTGTTGCAGTTTGGATGTTTGTAATGACGGTTGTTCAGCTTGTTATTCCGCCAGCTATCAATGTGGCACTTGATCCAACCCTTACAACAATTATTGGGGTTGTTATTCTAGCACTTCGTTGGTATATCAAACGCCAAAAAAATATTCCATCCTTATAAAACAAAAAGTGGTTACTTTCAAGTTGAAAACTTGGGAATAACCACTTTTTTTATTTCCCAGGAAATAGTTTAAGGGAATTCCATTTTCTTGGATTTACTCGAGCATTCTCCTGAGAATTAGTTTATAATGATTACAAAGAAAAGAGGTGCTGGAAGATGGAACAAGTCGTGAAGGATACGTTAAATCTTGGTTTGTTGGGCACAAACTGGACGACTCATTTTTTTGCAAGTAAGTCCATTCGCGGAGCGTAAATTTTTTCCTAGGATAAAGATTGGTGCAGTCAGCTCTGAATAGGTAAGAAAGTGATGGAGGCGTATAAAATGAAAGTCAGTATTTTTTCAACATGTTTAGTGGATATGATGTTTCCGAATGTTGGAATTGCGATGGTGGAATGTCTGGAACGTCTTGGTGTTGAAACAGATTTTCCAGAATCACAAGTTTGCTGTGGCCAGCCGACTTATAATAGCGGCTACATGGAAGATACGAAAGCAACTTTGCGAAATCAATTGAAGGCTTTTAAGGATTCGGAATATATCGTTGGACCTTCTGGTTCTTGCGTGGGGATGATGCGAGAATATAAGGAAATTTTTAAGGATGATCCAGAACTTGCTGAGGCGGCGCGTGAACTTAGTGAAAAGACCTATGAGTTTTCTCAATTTATTTACCGCGTACTTGGCGTGACGGATGTCGGAGCGGAATTAAATGGAAAAGCAACTTACCATCGTTCTTGCCATATGACACGAATTTTAGGCGAGCGTGAAGCGCCTTTTGAACTGCTTGATAAAGTGAAGGGACTTGAAATGGTGCCACTACCACACGTGGAAAACTGCTGTGGCTTTGGTGGAACTTTCTCAGTTAAAATGCCGGAGATCTCGGAGCAAATGGTTTCGGAGAAAGTACAAGACGTGATCGATACGGAAGCGGAAATTTTAATCAGTGCAGATATGGGCTGTTTGATGAATATTGGTGGTAAATTTAACCGGTTAGGAAAAGAAATCAAGATTATGCACATTGCCGAAGTATTGAATCAAGTTCAAGATAAGTCGAAGCTAAGCGCGGTATAGGAGAGTGAATGAAAATGGCTTTATCAACGAGTGAAAAAGATTTTAAAACGCGAATTGAAGATAGTATGAATGATACGTTTATGCGCAAGGCCGTTGCTAAATCACAGGACGACCAGTGGGTGAAGCGCGAAACGTCACGGAAGGAACTAGGAAACTGGGAAGAGTGGCGCGAAGTAGGCGAACAAATTCGTCAGCACACATTGACGCACTTGGATTATTATTTGGAACAGTTTGCAGAAAACGTGACGAAAAAAGGCGGGAAAGTCTTTTTTGCAAGAACGGAAAAGGAAGCGACAGACTATGTGGAAGAGGTTGTCCGTGCCAAGCAAGCGAAGAAAATTGTGAAGTCGAAATCAATGGTGACAACGGAAATTGATTTGGATCAAGTATTGCTTGGAATTGACGGCGTTTCTGTGATGGAAACGGACCTTGCAGAATTTATTTTACAGATGGACGACTGGGATGAGCCTTCGCACATTGTTTTTCCGGATATACATAAAAACCGGGAGCAAATTCGAGAAGTCTTTGCTGAAAAATTGAATTACACTGGGGATAATGAGCCGAAGCACATGGCTCGCTTTGCGAGACAGGTGCTGCGCGAGTTTTTCCTTGAAGCGGACATCGGGATTACGGGTTGTAACTTTGCAGTTGCCAATAGCGGCATGGTGAACCTGGTGACGAATGAAGGAAATACTGATCTTTGTGAAAGTATTCCTGATACGCAAATTGTTTTGATGGGGATGGAGCGGATTGTTCCAACGATGGCGGATGCGGAAGTGATGGACAACTTGCTTTCGAGAAGTGCTGTTGGGCAGAGTTTGACGAGTTATATTACGTTTTCAGGACCCAAACTGAGCGAGGAAGCGGACGGTCCAGAAGATTTTCACGTCGTGATTCTCGATAATGCGCGCTCTAATACACTGGGAACGGAATTCCAATCAGTTTTGCAATGCATCCGTTGCGGTTCTTGCTTAAATGTTTGTCCGGTTTATCGTGCGATCGGTGGGCATGGTTACGGCTCGATTTATCCGGGACCAATTGGTGCGGTTCTTTCGCCTGTGCTCGGCGGTTATGAGCAATTTGGCGAACTTCCTTATGCGTCAAGTCTTTGTGGCGCTTGTACGGAAACTTGTCCGGTTAAAATCCCGCTACACGAGCTTTTAATTGCGCATCGCCGAGTGATGACGGATGAGCTTAAAATGAAACATGGCTTTGAAAATACGCAAATGAAGGTAATCGCCAAAGCGACAGCCTCACCGTTTTTATTCAAGCAAGCAATGACATTTGGGCACGCTGGTATGAGCCTGCTTGGTTTACATCACGATGCTAAGATTGATAATATGTATCAATTTGGTGGTTTTGTTTCTGGCGGATTTGGACTTATCAAAGGCTGGACACAGGTGCGTGATTTGCCGCGGCCGCCAAAACCAAAAGACAATTTCCGCAACTGGTATAAAAATCGAGCAAAGAAGGGCGAATCGAATGAGTAATAATCAAGAAAGTTTTTTAAATCATGTTGCAGAGCGACTTGGTCGTGAACGAATTCGCGAGGAAGTTCCGCATCCGACTTACGTTCATGATGTGGTCCACACTACGCTCAGTGGTAAAACGCAAGATGAGTTGCTTGAAATAGCTAAAGCATCCAGCGCCAAGATTCATACGGATTTGGTGGAAACGTCACTTGAAGGGCTATCTGAAACGCTTCAGACGATTTGCCACCAGTTTGGCGATGAGTCTGTTTTGATCGCAGACGATCCGCGTTTTTCTGAATACGGATTAGAAGCGCTTCCTGCTGATAACTGGCCGAATGCGTCGGTGAAAGTTTGGCAAAAAGGCGACGCGAACCGAAAAGAAAACATTGTCGCGGCCAGTGAAGCGAATATCGCAATTGCTTTTGCGGAATTTTTACTTGCAGAAAGTGGCTCGGTGGTCGTTGAATCTAGTCCTGAACAAGGGCGCTCGCTTCACTTTTTACCGGTTCATTATATTGCGGTCATTCCCAAAAGCAAAATTGTACCGCGTTCGACTCAAGCAGCGGAATATTATGACCAAAAAGAAAAAAACGGGGAACAAGTGGGTTCTTCGATTAACTTTATTTCCGGACCGTCTAACTCAGGGGATATTGAAATGCAGCTAGTTGTTGGTGTCCATGGTCCAATTGAAGTTACTTACGTCGTGGTTTTGGACAAGTAAATTTAAAATGAAAATCTAGTCTTGCTAGTTAAACAAATTTGGGTCTTATTTTCTAGAAAAAGAGTTTTTCAAAATGAAGCATAGCAAATAAGCGGATATGAGTGTAAGACTTATGAAGAGTAACGGCAGATCATGCCGCGGCATCAGAGAAATCGGGAGAAACAAAATGAAAAAGCTTGTTGTAGCGCGCTATCCATGCTGATTCTATTTAGTGGTTGCAGTCGTCTGGAAGAAGCAGATAAGGCGGCTTGGGCGATTGTAGACTGCTATATATCAGAAAGATGCGCGGAACTAGAATTGATCTATCGGTTAGCTGATCGACTGATTCAAAAAGAAAACCAAAATGTATTTTTAACAACCATGCAAAATGCTTTACCGGAAGTTTCAGAAGAAAAAATTGCTTCATTGCATCAAAAGCTAAGTACACATTTGAAAAAAGCAACTTCTTATTCGGTACACGTTAAGCGTGACACGGGAAAGGAAGCTGTTGTTGCGATTCGGATCAATTGGATAGCCAGTTGGACCAGAAAGCGGATCAATCGGCTGCTAAGGCTGTTGAAGCTGAAAGTGCAGATAAAGAAATGGGAAAAATAGCTGATGTAGCAAGTTTTGAGTTTCTTGAGCGGATGTTCTTAGAAAGTAAGGCGAAATCGAAAGCTGAAACGGTCACCTTGCGTTTGAAGCGGCATCCGGAAGATGAAGAAAAATGGGAAATACAGGTTGAAGAAACTTTTTTCCAGAATTTATACTAAGCTTTTGGGCTCTGAGGCGTTTTCAGTTGCTGTAAAGACCGACATGTAAGGCAGCGCAGCATGAATTGAATGGAGGAAAACGCAAATGTTAGATGAAAAGACGAAAGAAATCGTGAAAAGTACTATTCCATTTTTACAGGATAAGGGAACAGAAATTACGGGCATTTTTTACCAAAATATGTTTAAAGCGCACCCGGAATTGCTGAATATTTTTAACCAAAATAATCAACGTGAAGGAACGCAATCGAAGGCGCTTGCGAATACGGTTCTCGCCGCTGCGATGAATATTGATGATCTTTCGGCGTTAAAACCCCACGTGATTCAAATCGGGTATAAGCACCGCGCATTACAAGTAAAGCCAGAACATTATCCAATTGTTGGACATCACTTGATTGAAGCGATCGGAATCGTGCTTGGTGATACAGCAACGGACGAAATTATTGATGCATGGACAGCGGCGTATGGCGAAATTGCTCAGGTTTTCATTGATGCTGAAAAAGAAATGTACAAAGAAGAAGCTTGGCACGATTTCAAACCTTTCACAGTAATTTCTGTCGAGAAACCGGTGGATGGCTTTGTCAAAATTGGTTTACAGTCGGACTTCGGAATCGGCAAAGTCATTCCGGGTGAATACATTACTGTTCGAATAAAAAAAGATGGCGAAACTTATTTTTCCAATCGCCATTATTCCATCTATGCGGCCGATGAAACGAAAAATCAAGTTCATATCGCGATTCGGAAGGAAAACAAAGGTATTATCTCGAACTATTTGACGCAAGAAGTTAAACCTGGCGATGAAATTTGTTTAAGTGCGCCAGCGGGTGATTTTTGCTTAGCTGAAAACAGCCAAACGAATGTGCTTATTAGCTCGGGAATCGGCATGACACCCATTTTACCAATGGCAAAGGCTTCACAAGAACAAGGTAAGAAGACTATTTGGATTCAAAATTATCGGCAGTTGGCGGATAATATCTTCGAAAAAGAAGTGGCACCGCTCCGTGATAAGGTAGAAATCATCACGAATGAAACAAGCACAGCAGGCAGGATCAATGCAGAAAAATTGAAAAACTGGCTTGATTTTAGCGAACCGATGGCTTTTTATCTTTGCGGCCGGCCAGAATTTACGATTGGTGTGAAAAATGCTTTGATTGAAGCTGGCGCGAGCGAAGCAGATATCTATTATGAAGTGTTTGATGCGCCGAAAATGGCTACGATTTTCGACTAAGTTACATCTCGGAAGATTGTCGCTTAGGAGAAGCTGTGTTATGATGGGAAAAAGTAAATAATGCAACACTAGGGGGGCCGATTTGCGGCTGAGATAGAAAGAATTCTTTCTGACCCTTTGAACCTGTTTGTTAGTGCAAGCGTAGGGAAGTGGAAAATTTTTAAAAGCAGCGCGCTTTTCTATTTCTTTGTTTGTTTTGCAAATTTGGAAATAGAAGGCGCGTTTTTTTGTGCTAAGAAATAGGCGCATTTTTTCTAGAAGAAAGGATGATGTCTAGATGGAATTTGTAAAAGCTTGGGAAAAAGAAGCGAGGGTTGTTTGGCAGGAAAGCCTTACACATCCGTTTGTACGAGGTCTTGCTGATGGTTCGCTCGAAGAAGAAAAGTTTATTTATTACTTATTGCAGGACCATTATTACCTCACTCATTTTGTGAAAGTTACTGAACTCGCGAAAATGCAAACGCGTGATCCAAAGGTTGAATTCGAAATGGATCGCGTACTTGAACGCTTACGCACTTCTGAACTGAGCATGCGCGAAGCTTTTTATCCGCGTGCGGGCATTTCGGATCAAGCATTAACGTCGGTGCAACCGTCGCCAGCGGCTTATCATTATACATCTCATTTGTACCGGATGGCTTTTTCGGATGAATTTGGGATAACGATGGCTTCACTTCTGCCATGTTATGCGCTATATGCGGATATGGGCAATCTGTATCTGAAGGAAAGGAGCCCACATCCGCTTTATCAAGAGTTGCTAGCGAGTTATGCGGCTAAGGAATATCAAGCGGCCGTTTTCTTGCAAAGAGAATTGGTGGAAAAAGCGGCGCAGAACGCAAGTGAGGCTGTGCGTGAGCGAATGCGCAAAGGTTTCCTCATCAGCGCGGAATTAGAGGTCGAATTTTTCAATATGGCATTCCAAAAACAAGTATGGCGAGGTGTAAAAAATGAGACGGTTTGATTTATTGGAACAAGTGAAAAAACAAAATCCGTTAGTACATAATATTACAAATATTGTGGTGGCAGGTGATTCAGCAGATGGTTTGCTTGCGATTGGAGCTTCACCGATCATGGCATCGGCAGCAGAAGAAGTAGCGGAAATGGCAACAGCATCGGATGTACTCGTGATTAACATCGGAACGCTTGATGCCGAGCTTGTTTGGGCGATGAAACAAGCCGGGAAAGCAGCGAATGAGGCTGGAACTCCGGTTGTTCTTGATCCCGTTGGAGTTGGGGCAACACGTTTTCGGCGCAAGGTGGTAGCTGAGTTGCTTGAGGAGGTCAAGTTTACGGCGATTCGCGGTAACGCTGGCGAAATGGCTGTACTGGCAGGCATAGCGTGGCAAGGGAAAGGTGTCGATGCGGGAAGTGGCGATGCCGATCAAGTCGAAATCGCGCGTCAAGTGGCGAAGAAATACGAAACGATCGCTGTTTTAAGCGGGGCGAGCGATGTGATCTCGGATGGCGATCAGTTTGCGAAAATCACAAATGGCAGTAAACTTTTACCAAGAATTACGGGTTCGGGCTGTCTTTTGAGCGCGGTTTGCGGAGCGTTTATTGCGGCTTCCCCAACTGATGCGGCTTATCTAGCTTGCCTTGAAGCCTGTGCGAGCTATGCGGTTGCTTCCGAGTTCGCGGAAGAAAAACTTGGTTCCACGAATCTACCTGGATCGTTTCGACCGGTATTTTTGGATGCGCTTGCGAATTGGTCGAAGGAAGCTGTTCAGGAACGTGTCATGCTCGAAGAAAGGAGCCATCCAGAATGAAAATTGCAAAAGCGTTAACGATTGCTGGTTCTGATAGCGGCGGCGGGGCTGGGATTCAAGCTGATTTAAAAACTTTTCAAGAACGCGGCGTTTACGGGATGTCGGTGATTACAGCGGTGACCGCGCAAAACACGCTTGGCGTGAAGTCGTTTCATAAAGTTCCAACGGCGATTTTGGATGACCAACTCGCGGCGATTCGTGAGGATTTGATGCCGCAAGCGGTGAAAACGGGGATGCTCGTGGATGCGGAGGTAATTCAGCATGTGGCGGCTGAACTGAAAAATTGGTCGGGTATTCAGCTTGTGATTGATCCGGTGATGATTGCAAAAGGCGGGGAAGCGCTGCTTGAAAGGGAAGCTCTTCAGGCGCTCCAGGAAGACTTGCTGCCGCTTGCGACTTTGATTACGCCGAATATTCCGGAGGCGGAAGCGTTAGTTGGGATGCGGATCGAAACGGCGGAAGCGGTCGAAAAAGCGGCGCGGATGCTCATAGATTTGGGGGCAGGCGCTGCTCTGATCAAAGGCGGTCATGCGAATACGGAGCAAGCTACGGATTTCTTTTTTAGTCCACAAGAATCTATTTGGCTTTCAAGCGAGCGCTTTGATACGCCACACACGCATGGAACGGGCTGTACTTTTTCAGCGTGCATCACAGCGGAGCTTGCGAAGGGCAAGTCACTTGTTGAAAGTGTTCGTACTGGCAAGGAGTTCATTCGCTGTGCGATCAAAGAAACACTCGGAATTGGCCACGGTCATGGGCCGACCAATCATTTTGCTTACCGGGAGTGTGAGCAGAAATGAGGCAAGAACTGGCGGTTTATTTGATAGCAGGAACGCAGGATGTTGCAAAGGCGAATTTGGTCGGCTTTCTGGAGAAAGCTTTACAAGCCGGGATTACTTGTTTCCAGTTTCGTGAAAAAGGGGTTGAAAGTTTAACGGAACGCGTCCAAATGATTAAAACGGCGCGAAAATGTCAGTTGCTTTGCCAAACTTACGGAGTTCCATTTTTTGTAAATGACGATGTTGAGCTCGCGCTTATGCTCGGCGCAGACGGTGTTCACGTTGGGCAGGACGACCGCCCGGTTCAGGAAGTGATCGAGCTTTGCGGCGCGAAAATGAAAGTGGGGCTATCTGTGAGTTCGCTTCAAGAAGCAACGGAAGCAAGCAACCTGCAAGGACTCGACTATATAGGCGTGGGCCCGATTTTTGCGACGAGCTCTAAGGCGGACGCGAAGGCCCCAGTCGGTCTTGCACTTTTGGAAGAGATACGTCAAGCGGGCATTGAGTGCCCTGTCGTTGCGATTGGCGGGATTACGACAGAAAATGTTTCGGCTGTCTTGCAAGCAGGTGTGGACGGTGTGGCGGTCATTTCCGCTCTTACGCAAGCTGCGAATTTAGAGGAAGAAGTAGCTAAATTGAAATGAAGTTATGTTTGGTTTCTTGGCTAGGGGTAGCAAGAAGCCAAACACTTTTTTTGATTGAAAGCCAAAAAGCAATCAATGTTCACAAAATAGACATAATAGCAGTTTTTTTGTAAAAAAAAGTGAATTTCTTCCATAGCGATAGGCTTTTTTGACATGTTATTATATACGAAATAACAAATAAGGGAGTGTCATAAGTGGTCAAAAGATTTGTTAGCCTCTGGGGGATTTTATTAATTGGGTTATTTCTATTTATTCAACCGCTAGACGTAAGTGCACAGAGCGAAGCGGAATATGATTTAAAAGTCAACTATAACCCCGCTTCATTTGAAAAATTCAAAGTGAACCTACCTCTTCCTGAAGAATTGAAAAATCAAGAATTGGAGTATGAAATATCGTTAATAGCCAATTTCTTTAGTTATAAATCAAATACACCATTAAGAATGAAATCCGTAGATTATAGTCATACTATTTCCCCGGCAAGTGAGCAAAATAGCATTCAAATGTCATCCATCAATAATTTTTTCAAGAGCAGTTCAGATATTAATTATCAAGGCTTCACGATTTTTATTGATTACCAAAATAAAGTAGACGGTACGGTCACACGAGTTTGGTACAATATCAAGTTTATTAACGGTTTAGTGACAGCTTATTATTTGGATGAAAACGGGAATGAACTTGTCCCGCCATTTCAGTCTATTGGAACGATTGGCGAGCCTTACGCCGTCCAAGCAGCACCTCAAATCCCAGGTTATTCATTAGTAAACATTGAGGGGGCTGAGCAGGGGATTTATATAGACCCCATTTTAACGAATCAAACACAAGAAGTTATCTATACGTATACCGCTGAATCTGCACCTCAAAAAGGACAGGTTATCGCTTCTTTTGTAGATGAAAATGGAGATAAACTTGCAGAACCAGAAAGCATTGAAGGTGAAGTGGGGCAAGCATATCAAATTGATGCTAAGCAGTTGGAAGGTTATCAATTGAAAACCATTCGTGGCGAACAAAAGGGAGTCTTTTCACTTGAACAGCAAAATGTCCAATTTGTTTATGCAAAAACAGTAGAACCAGTCGCTGAAAAAGGACAAGTTACCGTTCACTTTTTAGATGAAGAAGGAAAAAAACTCGCGGATGATTTTGTGATGCAAGGCGAACTAGGTGCGCCATACGAAGTTAAAGTAGAGTCCATTCCTGGTTATCAGTTTAAAGAAAATATCGGAGAGCTTGCAGGAACATTTAGTGACACAAATTCAGAAGTGACGCTTGTCTATGAAAAAGAATCCATACCGCATCGTCCAGATCAAAGTGAGAATATTCCGCGAGAAGAGCCGGCACAAGGCAAAGAAAATAAAGATGCGCCCCGCGAGCCTGAATCCACAATCAAAACAAATTCGCAAATCAGCGTGGATCCAATCGCAAGCTCTTCAAGGGGAAATGCTACTAGATTCAAACAAGTCTTGCCTGCAACAGGTGATCATTCTGGATGGGCGGCACCACTTTTTGGCTTATGGGCTGTTGCTATTGGAGCTTTCTATTTATATAAAAAGCAATAAACCGTACGAATCAATTTGAGGATGTTGAATCAAAATAAATTTGATGATGTTGGATCAAAATGTAATCAAAAGTTGACTAAAATTTAAAAAGCGCTAAACTAGAATCAAGACAAAGAATAGCGCTAACGAATTGAGGGAGACTTATGTTTAAGATTATCTTTGAACAAAACATCATCTTATTTATTTACATACTTATTGGAGCTTTTTTAGCTGCAAAAAAGAAATTTACTCCTGCAGGCATTCAACATGCTTCCTATTTTTTAATGAATATCGCGTTGACTTGCGCCGTCTTCAGCAGTTTTCAGACGTCATTTAGCATCGAAAAAGGTCGACTCATCATCAAGGCCGCCTTCCTTGCAGTGCTTTTGATCGGCTTTCTTTTTATGCTCAGCTTGATTCTGACAAAAATCTTGAAAATCAAACTCAGTAATCGCCCGATTTGGCAAGATTGCACGATTTTTTCCAGCATTTTGTTTATCGGCATTCCGATCGTGGATGCACTTTTCGGAGATGTGGGCCTAATCTTGCTCGTTGCCTTCAATACCGTATTCAACGTCGCGTTATTTAGTTTTGGCGAAACCATTTTTTCTGGGAAACTTGAGTTTTCATTCCGAAAATTAATGGCGACTCCAGCAATCCTAGGTATGCTAGCCGGTTTAGTTCTCTTTCTCCTTGACGTCCAATTGCCCCAAGTGCTTGGTACGCCGGTACAAATTTTGGGAAGCTTCACCGCGCCTCTTGCAATGATGATAAACGGAGCCCTATTCTACGGAACGCCGCTCTTCAAAGTGTTGCGCGAGAAGGATACCCTGTTATTTTGCCTGGTTCGGCTCGTCCTAGTTCCGGCGCTCGTGATGCTGATTTTTCGACCTTTTATTACGAACGACACTTTGTTTTCGCTGTTGGTGCTGGTTGTGGCTATGCCAAGTGGCTCTGTCAATTCAGTTTTTGCTGAAAAATATCAAGGAAAAGGCCAACTCGCGTCGCACTATATTATTTTATCTACGCTGTTTAGTTTGATTACGATTCCGATTGTGCTTGAGTTAAGTTCGTTGCTTTAAAGGTATGTCAAGAGATTTCTGCACCTAAAACAACGAATTTTAGACAAATTGTCAATAATTCGTCACGATTTGTGCTCATTTTTATGCTATGATAATAAAGTCGATATTGTATATTATGACAAAAAAAGGAAAAAGGGAGAAGCGAAAATGAATCCAAGAAAGACTGAATTTGTTTTAACTTTAATAGCTGGCATTACGGGGATAATAGCTGGTTTGTTTGGTATTTTAGGTGGAGGGTTAATAGGTGCTGTATCACAGTCATCGGAGATTGCGAATAATGCAGCGGTAGATACATCTGATATGGAAATCCTAGCAGCAACAGGAAGTATGGTCGTTGTTATGGCACTTCTTGCATTAGTTGTTGGCATCTTATTATTGATCTTTTCATTTTTCATCAAGAAAAATGCTAAGTTATGGGGAATCTTGACGCTTATTTTAGGGGTCATCGGTTTCTTTTTAATTGGATTCCTTTGGATTGTACCAGGCGTTCTAGCGGTTATTGCTGGAATTATGTGCTTGGCGAGAAAAGTATCTATTTAAATAGGTTTTGCTAGGGAAACGAGCAAACTTGGATTTGCTCCAGACTGCAGACAAAGTAGTGAAAAACTTTGTCTGCAGTCTTTTTTTAGCTATACTTGTGAAAGAACATAGATAAAACTTTGGGGGTGGTTGCCGAAACATCGAGATGAGATCCATCACCAAATGGCGTAAAAAGGTGGTTTATATAAAAACACGTGTGTACCAAGAAACACTCGAAAAAGAAATCACGGTGGTAAGGAAAAGCCGATTGCGTGGAAAGAAAAAACGTTTTTTAGAAGTTTAAATTGAAATAAACGGAGGCAAATTCAAAATGAAAGAAAGAATAACATTATTTAGCGATGCAATTTTTGCTATTATTTTAACGATTATGGTAATTGAATTACCAATAAACCTGACAAGTAGCGGAGAAATTATTATTATTGATTTGATAAGTGCGATCGGTATTTATTTTATTAGTTTTTGCTTTGTTGCGGGAATTTGGTTCCAAACAGCTAATGCCTTTAACCAGGTGCAAAAAGTACGAAATCAAGATTTAGTCGTCTATTTACTTTTGCTGTTTTTTCTCTCTCTTATTCCATCAACAACTAAATTATTAATTGAAGATACTAGTGTTCAAACGATGCTGATCTACGGCATTTTAAATTTAATTATAATGCTTTTTTTGAAACGATTGATTTATAGTTTGACTTTACAGAGTACAACGAACACCAAACTTAAGGAAAGATATAGAAAAGAACAGATTATACAAGGAATTCTGACGCTTTTTTTGCGAATTCTATTAATTATTTTTTCCATCTACTTTATTAAAGTAGCATTAATTATTTACCTCATCGTTCCTATTCTTTCGTTCTTGAGTAATATTGTCGAACACGAAGAAGATCGTTTTGTGAGTACATTAGATGAAAGTGAGCAAGTCCAATATTATCAAAACCGAAATAAACTATGGGGAAATCAAATGCGACGCTATTCTCAGTTGTTAAGAGAAGCATTGAAAAATAGTGAGCCAGATAGATGGCAATCCATTATAAAGGATTGGCAACATCAAATCGATCAAGAAATTCAGTTAAGAAAAGAAACAATGGAAACATCGCAAGAACCAAGGAAAATAGAATATGAGATTCAACAATTGCAAAAACAAAAAGAGCGAATTGAACGGCAAAAAGAACAACTTATCAGGCGGGATGGAAAAAATCGAGAAAATAGGAAAGAATAAAGCAGGATTTTCTCGTGGCTGTAGTTACAATAACGCTTTCTTAGAATAAATTGCATACTGAGGGAAATAAATCCTAAATGTTAAAAAGGCTAGAATTTGTGGGTTCTAGTCTTTTTTGCGGTTATAAATAAGTTGGAGTTGTAAAAGTGCCAGTTTTGCTATTATATGATACAAATTTTGCACCTTTTTTGTAACCCAAATATAGCGGTTTCCCTAATATGTAAATCTCCTCACAAGCGATATAGTATAACTAGGAAAATCTCTTGATTTTGAAATAAAAATAGAGGTGAAAAACGTGAAATATCGCAAAAAAGGATTAAAGTTCTTCAAACGAACGGAAAAATTTAATGGTAACTGGACGATTTTGGAAGAGAAGAGCCGCGCTTGGGAAAAAATGTACCGCGATCGTTGGGCGCATGACAAGGTAGTTCGCACAACACATGGTGTAAACTGCACGGGTTCTTGTAGTTGGAAAGTCTTTGTTAAAAATGGCATTATCACTTGGGAAAATCAAGCGACGGATTATCCTTCTTGTGGTGTCGATATGCCAGAATTTGAACCGCGTGGCTGTCCACGTGGCGCGAGTTTTTCTTGGTATGAATACAGCCCGCTTCGTGTGAAATACCCTTATGTGCGCGGCTTACTTTGGCGGATGTGGCAAAATGCACTCAAACAATATCCCAATCCGGTCGCTGCATGGGCAAGTATTGTCGAAGATCCAGAAAAAGCACAAGCTTACAAAGCCTCGTGCGGGAAAGGCGGACAAGTCCGCGTTTCTTGGAATGATGCGTATGTTTTAATTGGCGCGATGCTGCTTTATACGATCAAGAAATACGGACCAGACCGGATCGCTGGTTTTACGCCCATCCCGGCAATGTCAATGATTAGTTATGCGGCAGGCTCGCGTTTTATTACATTGCTTGGTGGCGAAATGCTCAGTTTCTATGATTGGTATGCGGATTTACCGCCTGCTTCTCCGCAAATTTGGGGCGAGCAAACCGATGTTCCCGAATCGAGTGACTGGTATAATGCCGGCTACATCATGATGTGGGGCTCGAATGTGCCGCTTACAAGAACGCCGGATGCGCATTTTATGACGGAAGTTCGTTACAAAGGAACAAAAGTTGTAGCGGTCGCGCCCGATTACGCTGAAAATGTGAAATTTGCCGATAACTGGCTTGCGCCGAATCCTGGAACCGATGCCGCGCTTGCTCAGGCGATGACGCACGTGATTTTGAAAGAGTTTTACCAAGATAAGAAAGAACCGATGTTTTTAAATTATGCAAGAAAATATACAGATTTGCCTTTCTTGATTTTGCTGGATCAAGATGCAAGTGGTGTTTATAAAGCGGGGCGTTTCCTTCGTGAAGCGGATTTTGGGAAGGAAAGTGAGCATGCGGAATGGCGCACTTGCTTGATTGATGAAACAACGGACACGGTTGTGTCGCCAAATGGAACCATCGGACAGCGCTGGGCTAAAGATGAAAAATGGAATCTGAGTCTTGAAAATGAAGATGGAACGGTGATTGCGCCGAAACTTTCCCTTCAAGAAGAAGGTCGGTTTGAAAAAATTGTTTTCCCATTCTTTGATGACGCCGGGAATGGCACATTTGAACGACATATCCCAGTGCGCGAAATGACGCTTGCGGATGGGACTGTTCGGAAAGCTGTAACGGTTTATGATTTGATGCTTAGCCAATATGGGATTGAAATGTTTGAAGGCGACGAACTTGCGGCGAAAGATTTGGATGATGAATCGAGCAAGTATACGCCAGCTTGGCAGGAAAAAATTACGGGTGTGAAAGCGAGTATTGTGACGCAAATTGCTCGTGAGTTTGCGCAAAATGCGATTGATACGGAAGGGCGTTCGATGATTATTATGGGCGCTGGGATCAATCACTGGTTCAATAGTGATACGATTTATCGATCGATTTTGAATCTCGTTGTGCTTACGGCGTCGCAAGGTGTGAA
Organism: Listeria valentina; assembly: GCF_011800755.1. Taxonomy (GTDB): domain Bacteria; phylum Bacillota; class Bacilli; order Lactobacillales; family Listeriaceae; genus Listeria; species Listeria valentina. The sequence goes on along the minus strand of NZ_JAATJW010000017.1, from coordinate 17,787 downwards.
TGGCGGCGGCTGGGCGCATTATGTGGGACAGGAGAAATGCCGCCCAATTGAAGGCTGGCAAACGGTTGCTTTTGCGAAAGACTGGCAAGGTGCGGTTAGACAGCAAAATGGGACTAGTTTTTGGTATTTCGCGACGGATCAATGGAAATACGAGGAAATGGAAAATGCGGCGCTGAAGTCGCCAATTGCGGATGAGCTGCGGTATCAACATCCAGCTGATTATAATGTGCTTGCGGCGCGACTTGGCTGGTTGCCTTCCTTCCCGCAATTTGATAAAAGCTCGCTTTCATATGGACAGCAGGCGGAAGAGAAGTCGGATGCGGAACTTGTGGATCAGCTGGTTGAGGATTTGAAATCTGGCGAAACGAATTTTGCGGTGGAAGATCCGGATAATCCAGTGAACTTCCCGCGTGGACTTTTTGTTTGGCGCTCGAATTTGCTTTCTTCAAGCGGGAAAGGGCAAGAGTATTTTATGAAGCATTTGCTTGGGACAACGGACAATTTGATGTCTAAGCAAAATGATGAGTTCCGACCGGAAGAAATGGTTTGGCGGGATGAAGAGGTTCGCGGCAAATTAGATTTGCTTGTGACGCTTGATTTCCGGATGACGGCAACTCCGATGTATTCGGATGTGGTGCTTCCAGCGGCTACTTGGTATGAAAAGACGGATTTATCTAGCACGGATATGCACCCGTTTGTTCATCCGTTTAATCCGGCGATTGATCCGCTTTGGGAATCGAAGTCTGATTGGAATACGTTTAGAGGGCTTGCTGAAGTATTTTCGAAGATGGCGAAACATGTTTTTGAGAAGCCGGAACGAGATATTGTGATGTTGCCGCTTGGGCACGATTCTGAGAAGGAAATTGCTCAGCCTTACGGTCAAATCAAAGACTGGAAGCGGGGCGAAGTTGAAGCTGTGCCGGGCAAAACAATGCCAATTTTTCAAGTCGTGGAACGCGATTATCGCGAAATTTACAATAAATTTATCACGCTCGGACCGAATGTTTCTAGCGGAAAGGTTGGTGCGCACGGAACGCAGTTTTCGGTAGCGCCGGAATACGAGGAGCTGAAGCAAATCAACGGTGTTTACGAAGACGATACGATTAAAAATGGCAAGCCGATTTTGAAAGATGCGCGACATGCGGCGGATGCGATTTTAACGATCTCGAGTGCAACAAATGGCAAGGTGGCGGTGCGTGCTTGGGAAAGTGCGGAGGAAACGACTGGGGTCGAGCTTGCTGATCTTGCGAAGGACCGGGAAGCGGAAAAAATCACGTTCCAAAGTATTACGGTTCAGCCACGTGAAGTGATTCCGACGCCTGTCTTTACGGGATCCAATACGAACGGGAAGCGCTATTCACCGTTTACAACGAATATCGAGCGTCTTGTTCCATTCCGGACGTTAACGGGAAGGCAGCAATTTTATTTGGATCATGAGTTGTTCTTGCAATACGGGGAATCGCTACCGATCTTTAAGCCGACACTTCCGCCACATGTGTTCGCAAAACGCGACAAGTTTGATGAGTCGCAAGATGCAAATGCGATCACGCTTCGTTATTTGACGCCACATGGGAAATGGAATATTCACAGTATGTATCAAGATAATCTTCACATGTTGACGCTATTCCGTGGGGGGCCGAATGTTTGGATTAATAATGAGGATGCTGATGCGGCTGGTATCGAAGACAATGATTGGCTTGAGGTTTACAACCGGAATGGGGTTGTAACGGCGAGAGCGGTCGTTAGTCATAGGATGCCACGTGGAACGATGTTTATGTATCACGCACAAGATAAGCACGTCAATGTGCCGGGCAGCGAACTTACGGGGCAACGTGGCGGCAGTCACAACTCGCCAACGAAGATTCATGTGAAACCAACGCAAATGGTCGGTGGTTATGCACAGCTAAGTTACGGCTTTAACTATTATGGACCGATTGGGAATCAGCGTGACTTGTATGTCAATGTGAGAAAACTGAAAGAGGTGGACTGGCTTGAAGATTAAAGCGCAAATTGGAATGGTAATGAATTTGGATAAATGTATCGGCTGCCACACTTGTAGTGTCACGTGTAAAAACACGTGGACAAATCGACCGGGCGCGGAATATATGTGGTTCAACAATGTTGAAACAAAGCCTGGCGTGGGCTATCCGAAACGCTGGGAAGATCAAGAAGAATATAAAGGCGGCTGGACGCTCAACAAGAAAGGCAAGCTAGAACTGAAATCGGGCTCAAAGCTGAATAAAGTGGCGCTTGGGAAGATTTTCTACAATCCAGACATGCCCGAAATGAAGGATTACTACGAGCCGTGGACGTATGATTATGAAAATTTGTTTTCACCTGACCAGCGGAATAATCAGCCGGTTGCGCGTCCAAAATCGGTTGTGACGGGTGCGAATATGGAAATTGAATGGGGTCCAAACTGGGAAGATGATCTTGCTGGAGCTCCAAAAACGATGCCGCAAGACCCGAACATGAAGAAAATTGAATCGGAAATCAAATCGAATTTTGAAACGGCGTTTATGATGTATTTGCCACGTCTTTGCGAACATTGTTTAAACCCAGCTTGTGTTGCTTCTTGCCCAAGTGGTGCGATGTATAAGCGTGATGAAGACGGCATTGTCCTTGTCGACCAAGAAGCTTGTCGTGGCTGGCGTTATTGCATGACAGGTTGTCCTTACAAAAAGGTTTATTTTAACTGGAAAACGAACAAAGCGGAAAAATGTACGTTTTGCTTCCCGCGGATTGAAGCTGGGCTACCGACGGTTTGCTCGGAAACGTGTACAGGGCGGATTCGCTACCTTGGCGTGATGCTCTATGATGCGGATCGCGTGAAGGAAGCGGCTGAAACGAAAGATGAAAAAGCGCTTTATGAAGCACAACTTGATTTGTTCATTGATCCAAATGACCCTGAGATGATCGAACAAGCGCGTAAAGATGGGATTTCGGAAGATTGGATTGAAGCGGCACAGAAATCGCCTATTTATAAGATGGCGAAGAAATACAAAATTGCGTTCCCGCTTCACCCTGAATACCGCACGATGCCAATGGTTTGGTACGTGCCGCCACTTTCGCCGATCATGAATTATTTTGAAGGGAAGGATTCGATTGAAAACCCGGATATGATCTTCCCGGCAATTGAAGAGATGCGCCTTCCAGTGGATTACTTGGCGAGTATTTTAACGGCTGGAAACACAGAAGTGATTAAGTCGTCGCTGCAAAAAATGGCAATGATGCGGCTTTATATGCGGGCAGCTTCTTCTGGACGTGACTTTGATGTGACCCGGCTTGAACGAGTTGGGCTTACGGAATCGGAAGTGAAGAAAATGTACCGCTTGCTCGCGATTGCTAAATATGATGACCGCTTCGTGATTCCAACAAGTCATAAAGAGGATTATGTGGATACTTACCGGGCGCAAGGTGGAACGGGTTATGCAAATGAAGTTTGTAGCGGCTGTAGTCTTGCTTCGGAACATGGGCAAGTGATGCAGGCACATGCAGATGGTAAGACGACGCAAGAAATGTATGAAGAAAGTTTCTATGGAGGGATTTGGCGTGATTAATGCAGCTGTTTTAAATGAAAAACGACCGGTATTTGGCAAACTATCAAGTCTGTTTGATTATCCGGATAAACTGTATATGAATGAAGCCTATCTTGGATCGGAACTAGATGCTGCTGAAGCGGAAACAAGGGATCTCCTTCTCCGCTTTTGGCAGGAAATTGAAATGAAAAGCCTCTTTGAGTTGCAGCAGTTTTACACGGACAGTTTTGATTTTACCAAAAAATTATCGCTTTATATGACGTTTTACAAATTTGAAGATGCGCGAGAACGCGGGCAAATGCTTTCGAAATTGAAGTTTTTATATGAAATGTTTGGGCTGCTTGCGGTGGATGCTGAGCTGACGGATTTTCTGCCCTTGATGCTTGAGTTTTTTGAGGCGGGCGACTGGTTTCAAGATGAGCGAGTGCAGGATTTAGAGGTGCTGTTTGGCGTGATGGAAGATGGCACTTACTTTTTATTGCAAAACTTGAAAGAAGAGGAAAATCCGTATCAGTACTTGGTTGATGCAGTCCGCGTGGAACTTAAAGCTTGTCTTTTGCAGAAGGAGGGTTCTCAGTATGTGGAATGAATTTTTGTGGATCATTGTCCCGTACTTGGTTCTTGCGAGTTTTGTTGTCGGTCACATTTTCCGCTATCGCTACGATCAGTTTAGTGTGACGGCGAAGTCGAGCGAGATGCTTGAGAAAAAGCAACTGATGATCGGCAGTCTCTTGTTTCACGTTGGGATTATTTTTGTGATCGGCGGGCATTTTGTTGGGCTCGTGATTCCAGAATCGTGGACGGCGGCGCTCGGGATTAGCGAGCATGTTTATCATATTTTTGCAGTCGGAATCGGTAGCATTTTTGGCGTGATGACGTTTGTCGGGATGTTCTTGCTAACGTTTCGGCGTCTTTCAAATCCAAGCGTACGCAAAATTAGTTCGGCGGGCGATATTATCGTGAACGTGACGCTCCTTTTGACCGTCCTTCTTGGGATGAGTAGCACACTTTTTGGGACGCAAGAAATCCCGGGTTTCGACTACCGGGAATCGATTTCGATTTGGTTTCGGCAGCTGTTCTTGTTCAGACCAGATGCGAGCTTGATGGTGCACGTTCCAGTTTTGTTTAAGCTACACATTTTGAGTGCTTTTGTGATTTTCGGATTATTTCCTTATACGCGGCTCGTTCATGCGTGGAGTGTTCCGCTTAGTTATTTGAAGCGGCGCTACATTGTTTATCGCAAAAATCCATCTTGATAATCTGGCTGTTTTTTTCAGTTAAATTGCGTTATAGTGATAGTATCAGTTCATGGAGGATTCAGAAAAATGGAAGGGCAGCTAAAACATGAAATAACGGACTATTTAATTGAAGCACGTCTTGATTTGGGTGTAGATTTTCTTGGGATAGCATTAGATACGAGCGAAACGAGCGTGAAGGAAATCAAGTGGTTATTCGCTTCTGGAAATCGGAACAATCGCTATCAGAAAATTGTGTTGCAAAATGGAAAAGGCATTGCCGGTATCGTTTGGAAGACGGGGCGCGCCATGTCGATTCAGAATCTAAGGGAAGAAGTTGAGGATTTATCGCAGTTTCCAATCGCGATTATGGAAAATCTCGTTTCGATTGTAGCCATCCCCATTCTTGTGGAGCAGGAAGTTTTGGCGATTTTTCTTGGGGGCTACCGGAAAGAAACTGTGATGGACGAACGAATCAAACAGCAAATGGAAGCGGTAGCGGAAAAGCTTGCGCCTTATTTGCTTCAATTCATGCAAAGAAAGGAAGATTAGCTTGACTGCATTTGCGAACCATCCTCATTTAGTTGATCTCTTTTTTGAAAAAACGAGTGATGCTATTTTTATCATGGATAAGAATCAGAAAGTCATTAAGCAAAATCGCATCGCCGAGGATCTCTTTGAGCGAGGCACGGCGATCGACTGGCAGCAAATCAAGAATTTTTGTCAGATTTGCCGCGGCTGCATGTCCTATGAAGAAGAGCACACTTGCGCCAATTGTCGGATCAAAGGGCGGAAAAACGGTGAATCTTTTCAAATTTATTTGACGAGTTCAGATGGAAAAGAGGTGCCGTATAGCGCCAGTTTTACGATATTAAATGAAGAGAGTCATATCGGCGTTTTGTCGTTGCGCAATTTAACGGAACAGCAAGAAACGGCGAAAGAGCTACAAAAATCAATGCTGACGAAGTACGTGATGAATGCCCATGAAGCGGAGCGGAAAAAACTTTCTCGTGAACTCCACGATGGGATTGCGCAAGAACTTTATAGTGCACTGATGGAAGTCAGAAAACTGAAATATATGGAAAAAGGTGCGTCGTTTGATGAGCAAATGGATGGCGTTGAAACGTATGTAGCCAATATCTTAAGTGATATTCGGAACATGGCGGTGGATTTGCGTCCGGCAGCTTTGGATGATCTTGGTTTGTATTCGGCACTTAAATCTTACTGCAAGCGTTACGAGCAAATATTTGGCGTGGAAGTCGCACTGATTTCTGATATTCAAAACGCGCGGTTTGACCCATTTATTGAGACGACACTTTACCGTGTAGCCCAAGAAGCGCTGTTAAACGCCGCTAAGTATGCGGATATTGACGATATTGTGGTAACTTTGCGGAGGAAAGATGAGGTTTTAATTCTTGAAGTAATCGATGACGGTCGCGGTTTTTCAACGGAAGATATTGAAATTAAAGGTTCGGGTCTTGGCTTGATGAATATGAAAGAACGCGTTGAGCTTTGTGGTGGCACTTGTGAAATTCATTCGGAAAACGGAAAAGGAACAGAAGTGATTGCTAGAGTAGGAGTTGAAGTCGAGTGATTCGAATCATGGTTGTGGACGATCATGTTGTTGTGAGAAGAGGGTTATCGTATATCATCAATGCGCAGGCTGACATGCAAGTGGTTTGCGATGCGGCTGACGGGTTAGAGGCGATGATGAAGCTTGAGCAAAACGAAATTGACGTGATTTTGATGGATCTTAGCATGCCGCCGGGTGAAAATGGACTTGTGACGACGAAAAAAATCAAGGAACTCGACAAGAAAGTCAAAGTGTTGATTATGACAATGCATGACGATGAAGAATACCTTTTTCGAGCACTCAAAATAGGCGCATCCGGATACTTGCTGAAAAATGCCTATGATGAAGAAATGCTTGAAGCGATCCGAGCGGTTTACGCAGGCGGTGTTTATATCCATCCGAGTGTGGCGCCGGCGCTTGTCCGCGAATTTTTGACGAAAAACGAAGTCGATGAAAAAATTAATTCTTATGAGCTCTTATCGAAGCGCGAGCAGGAAATTCTGCCACTTATCGCGCTCGGATATGGGAATAAAGAAATCGCCGAGAAACTATTCGTATCAGTGAAGACGGTTGAGGCACATAAAACGAGCATCATGCATAAACTTGGCTTTGAAAAGCGCACGGACTTGGTGCATTACGCGATTAAGAAAAATTTGATTGATTTGTAAAAGATATTGCCGCCGGGCAATATCTTTTTTTAGGCATTTCCCTAATAGTGCTTTGATTGTGAAAAGACTATCATAGTAGTGTATAAAACCGTTAAAGGGGATATGAAAATGAATTACTCAAAAAAAGATGCAATCACGGCACTCATTTTTGCAACTGTTGCAATGGCAATTTCGTTCATGGTGTGGGCAAGCTTGTCGCCTGTTGCCAATCAAATTGCCTCTGACTTTGGACTTTCAGCATCACAAAAAAGTCTAATGATCGCAACACCAGTTTTACTCGGTTCCGTCATGCGGATTCCAATGGGAATTCTCAGTGACCGAATCGGCGGAAAGAAAGTGTACATCGGAACAATGCTCTTCATCATTATTCCACTTATTTTTGTTCCACATGTTTCTTCATTTCCACTACTCATTTTATTGGCACTTTTCCTTGGAATGGCGGGAACAACATTTGCTATCGCGATTTCGTATGTTTCGGCTTGGTTTCCACCAGAAAAACAAGGACTCATCCTTGGAATTGCCGGAATGGGGAACATTGGGAATGCACTTGCAGGCCTGATGATTCCGCAAATCAATAAATCTTGGGGATTCGATTGGGTTTACTATTCGCTCATCATCGCGCTTCTTGTTATCATTGTTCTCTTTAGTTTATTCGCGAAAGAAATGCCAATCTCAGCAGAGAAGAAGACGCTCGGGCAGCAATTATCGGTTGTTAAAGACAAAAATACGTGGTTTTTATCGCTGTTTTATTTCTTAACGTTCGGGGCTTTTGTCGCGCTTAGTAACTACTTGCCAGCCTTTATGTCCGATCAATTCTTGATGAATCCTGTGAATGCGGGGCTTATTTCAGCGGCATTTGCGGCGGTTGCTACGTTAATGCGTCCGATCGGCGGTGTTGTTGCAGACAAAGCAAATCCAACTAAGATTTTAACGGGGTTATTTGGACTTGTGATCGTCTTTGCGTTTGTGATGGCATTGTTGCTTCAAAATTTTGTTATTTTCACAGGCTGTATCTTCTTGACAGCACTTGCAATCGGGATTGGTAATGGCGTTGTTTTCAAGATGGTTCCAATGGTTTCAGCAGGAAATACAGGAGCTGTTACTGGATTTGTTGGGGCTGCAGGTGGCCTTGGTGGGTTCTTCCCACCGCTTGCGCTTGGAGCGATTAAAGAAGCAACGGGTTCCTTTTCATTGGGATTTGTCTTCTTGGGACTATTCGCAGTCATTTGTTTAACCGTCGTTTGGGCAGTGTATCTAAGACCAAAAGCTAACTATCAAAATTCTTAATACAGTAAGTTGAGCGGAATGTTTCATGTGAAACATTCCGCTTATTTTATTGACAAGGGAATTTAAAGAAGATATAATTCAACTAATTAGTTGAATAGTTTGGGAGGTGTGGAAAATGGTTAAACAAGATATGAAAGAGATCTATACAGAGTATGCAAGAATTGGCAAAGCTGTTTCGAATCCGATTCGTATTGAACTACTTGATTTACTTAGTCAGTCGGAAAAAACAGTTGAAACTTTAGCAGAAGAAACTCGTTCTTCTGTTGCTAATACATCGAAGCATTTACAAGTGCTACGCCAAGCTAAGCTTGTTTCTAGTTATAAAGAAAAGAATTTCGTTTATTACCAACTTGCAAGTGAATACGTTCAGCCATTCTTGCGGCAGTTGGAAGATATTAGTGGCAAGCAGCTAATCGAAGTTAAACAGCTAAGAAAGCAATTTTTGGATGAGCCGCATACGCTTACGGCTGTTGATTTTGCTGAATTAGATCAAAAATTAACTTCTGGTGAGGCTACATTAATTGATGTCAGACCAACAGAAGAATTTGAATATGCACATATTGATGGGGCTATTTCTATTCCTGTTCAAGAATTGGAAGAATGGCTTGCTAAACTTCCAAAAAATCAGGAAATCGTGGCTTATTGCCGGGGACCGCATTGTGTTATGTCACTTGAGGCGATGGAAATTTTAGCAGCGCACGGATTTCACGCGAAGCGATTAGCTTACGGCGTGACAGAGTGGAAAGAATATCAACTACAAAAAGGAGCCATTTAACATGAAACTAGGCATTATTTTAGAAACTAAAGAAGCAGAAAAGGCTTGGAATGCTTTTCGGTTAGCACTGACAGCACTGGAAGGAGATCACGAGGTTCGTTTTTTCTTAATGGGAGAAGCTGTGGAATGCGAATCAATTAACCAAGGGAAGTTTGACGTGGCCGCGAAAATGCAACAATTTCAAGAAAATGGGGGAGAACTTTTGGCTTGCGGAACTTGCTTAAAGTCTCGCCAAAAAGATGATTTTACAAGTTGTCCGATCTCAACCATGCAGGATTGTCTTCAATTAATTATTTGGGCGGATAAAGTGGTCACTTTTTAGTCGAGAGAAGGAATTTTTATGTATGAAAAGATAGCTTTAGATCAAAAAGGAATTGAAAAAATTCACAAAAAAACTTTGCGAGCAGTCATTTTTTCTCAAATTCTTGGAGGCGCAGGACTTGCAGCTGGGATTACGGTAGGGGCACTGATTGCACAGCAAATGCTTGGAACAGATAAGTATTCGGGTGTTCCATCTGCGCTGTTTACACTTGGGTCAGCTGCAGCGGCTATGCTTGTCGGTCGTCTAACTATGAAAACGGGCAGGCGAATTGCGCTTTCAACGGGGTTTTTTGTGGGAGGCGTGGGCGCTCTCGGAATCATTTTGGCTACTACCCTAAATAATATTTGGTTGCTTTTTCTGGCTTTGTTCATCTATGGTTCTGGAACAGCAACGAATTTACAAGCTCGCTACGCAGGAACGGATCTTGCTCCAGTACATAAGCGAGCTACAAGTGTGAGTTTGGCGATGGTCTCTACAACATTTGGAGCTGTGATTGGTCCGAATTTAGTAGGCGTCATGGGAAGTCTTGCCAAACTTGTGGGTATTCCAGAGTTTGCAGGGATTTTTATTTTGGCAGCAGCTGCATTTTTATCTGCTGGAACGGTTTTATTTTTCTATTTAAAACCGGATCCCTATTTACTTGCGAAGCATCTAGATACACAACGTGCGAAGGCAAACAAGGATTCTACATTTGAGCAGCAAACGAGTTTGAACAAAGCGCTTGTCCTCGTTGGAGCAACGGTAATGATTATTACGCAACTAGTTATGGTAGCTATTATGACGATGACTCCTATACATATGCAGCATCATGCTCAAGGAATGAGTGCTGTCGGCCTCGTAATTGGGATTCACATTGCTTCCATGTATTTTCCATCGCTTATTACGGGTAGTCTTGTTAATAAAGTAGGAACGAAGTGGATGGCCGTCGCTTCTGGCGTAGTTTTGTTTTTAGCGGCGCTTGTCACGATGCTTGCACCGAATGGATCAACAGGATGGCTGATGTTAGGATTGTCCTTGCTTGGAATTGGATGGAATTTTGGTTTGATTAGTGGGACAACGATGGTTGTTGATGCAACAAGTATTCAAATTCGCCCGAAAATTCAAGGCTGGATTGATGTATTTATTGCCATTTCAGGAGCACTAGGAGGATTTTTCTCAGGGATCATTATGAATTATTCCAGTTATAGTGCACTTTCGCTGATGGGATTGATTATTTCAGTTTTACTAGTGATTGTAATGAGCCTGAGTCGGACGAAAGAATTAGAGATTTATTAACAAGGATGTTTAAAGAAAATTGATTTGTGGAAAAAGACTAAAACGATGGTTTTGGTCTTTTTCTATTAAGGGATCTGCCATAAAAATGATAGACATAAAAATTAACCGCAAGGAGCTACAGAGTTCAGCAAAGAACTATCATTGTTACTTTTAAGGGGGAGATAACAATGAAAAGGAAGATGAACAGTTGGCTGCTTGTTTTTGCTTTGCTTTTTGGCATGTTTGTCAATTTTGCAACGCCAGCATCAGCCGCTGAAAACTTGGATGCGAGTCAGTTTGTGAAAGGGGTCTCGCTTAGCAATTCTTCGGGGCCGGTTGGCGATAAGAAGATCAGCGACGCTTCATCTGTGAATGCTACATATGATTTGACTGTTGGGGATGGAAATCAAATCGACACGAGCCAACCTTATACAATGCCCTTGCCGCAAGAATTGAAGTATGAGACGACCACACCGATTGAACTTTTTGCAACAAATGGAGATCGACTTGGAAATGTGACCATCCAAGCGGGGACGATCGCGATTCATTTCGATGAAAATGTGAAATCAATGCGCAATGTGGAAGTATACTTTAATTTTTGGTCGAATTTTAACAAAGGAACCTTGGATTATGAAAATGGGAATGATTTAGCTTTTCCGCTGCAAAACAATCCGAATAATACCATTCATGTAAACTTTTCGAAAAGCAGTTCAGGTGGCGGTTCGGGAACGAGTGCGGTTTCTAAATCACTAACTTATGACAATACGGATCCAACGATTGTACACTGGACGGTGACCGTCAATAATGGTGGGTATGAAGTAGCGGATTCGGTTTTTAAAGACACGATGGAAAATACCCAAAATTATATTCCGGGTTCGGCTAAGATTCAATATCGGAATTGGAACAAAGCGGTGATTGAAGAAAATACGAATGATATTCCGTTCACGGAAAATGCAGATGGAACGAAAACGGCGCAACTAGATTTTGGCTATTTAACAAGTGCTGATGCGAAGGAAGACACGGCAAGAACATCTGTCTTGGTTCGCTATGACACCAAATTAAATTATAATGCAGAAAACAACCGTTTCCCGAATCGTGCTTTTGCCTATGACGGCACGGAACTGATTGATGACGCGGTTTCTACGGCGACTTACCGGGGACAAGGCGGTGGCGGTTCTGGTGACGGCTACATTGATGTTGACGGCGAGAAGCACTGGGACGACTACGAAAATAAATTTGGAACGCGGCCAGCGAGCATCACGGTTGAGCTGTTAAGGGATAATCAAGTCGTGGATGAAACGAATGTCACGAGCAATGATACAAATGACTGGAGTTATGCGTTTAAGGATTTGCCTGAGTACAAGGAAACCGGCGAGAAATACGTGTATACGGTTCGAGAAAAGAGCGTGCCAAAAGGCTACACGAGCGAGGTAAATGGTACGGATATTACGAACCATTATGAAAATACGGAAGAGACGGCTGTTGAAGGAACGATTGATTGGAATGATTTAGGAGATGAACTTGGTATTCGTCCGGATGCGGTGACTGTCGAATTGCTTCAAAATGATGACGTGTATGATGAACAAGTTGTGAAGCCTGATGAGGCCGGGGTTTATAAGTATCATTTTGATAATCTTCCAAAATATGATGAAGACGGAGATGCTTATAAATATACGGTTCGGTTAAAAGACGTGCCGGATGGTTATACGGCTGTTGCAGGTGATTCGGGGATGACTTATCGGCTAGATGATGTTACAACTGGGAAGGCGCTTGCGAAGCAACAAGGAAGCAGTGCTGATCCAACCGGGCAGGTTACTTTGATGGGTTCGAGTTCTGCGGTGTTACCGCCAACAGGGGATGACGATGGGATTCCATTTGGCGGGCTCGCGGGATTTAGCTTACTAAGCTTAGGCGCGGCTTTATTATATGGACGGAAATTTTAAATAAAAGCAAGAAGAAACACGGTTTTAGGTGCTTCTTCTTGCTTTTTGATTTGTAGTTTGAAAATTATTTTCCTGATTTAAACCCATACTGCTTCAAAATTCCCTGTGCTTCCTCGCTGCGCATAAATTTCATAAAAGATTCGACATCTTTCTTGTGTTCTGTGTCCGCTACAATTCCAGAATAGTAGCCAATTGGAGCATGCAAATCATCTGGAATCGCTTGAACGACGCTTACTTTTTTTGAAATCAAGGCATCCGTTTCATAAACAAAGCCAGCATCAGCGTTCCCAGCTGCCACATAAGAGAGTACTTGGCGAACATCTGAAGCGAGTACAAGTTGGTCTTTCATTCCATCATATAAATTGAGCTTTTCGAGTGTTTCTTTCCCGTATTTCCCAGCAGGTACGGATTCTGGATCCCCAAGCGCAAATTTTTGATAGGTTTTCAATTTTTCTGCTAAACTAGCACTCTTTTTGGATTTGCTCGATGTTGGTTCAATCAAAACCAGCGTATTTTGTGCAAACTCAGCTTTAGATGTTGCTTTTTTTGCTTGAACTAGTTTGTCAATGTCGGATTCGCTTGCAAAAAGTACACCGTCAATCGGAGCACCACTTGTAACACGTTCGCGAATTTGGCCAGAACCGGCAAAGTCAAAAGTCAATTTTATGCCAGGATATTTTTTTTCATAAAGTGGTTTGATCTCGTCAATCGCATCTTTTAAACTAGCAGCGGCTGAAATATGTAAATCAATTTTTTCTTCTTTTTTAGACAAATTAGCCGTATTTCCACAAGCTGTTAAAATAGCTAGCAGAAAAAGAACGGTTAGGATGCCCAAATTTTTGAGTTTCATGAGTTAGCCTCCTTTTCTTCTCTATTTTACCGCAAAGAGAGAAAGAAACTCTAGTTGTAACTAGTAAACTTTAAAAGTTGTAGGGTTTTCCCGGAACGTTTATTTCCATGACAATGCGGGAAAGTCCTATTGAAAGGAAAGGTGAGAGTATGCAAGCAGTTGAAATGGATTTTATTGTAGAAGATAGTTTAGCCGCGCTCGCGCTTTACGAGCGGATTTTTGATGTGAAGCGGATTGAAGCCACAAGCTTTGCAAAAGGTCAAAATGAAGCAGTTTTTGAAATTTATGGGACAAGGTTTCATATGCTCGATGCGAATGCGGATGCAGGACTTGCGGCACCCGATCCGAAAGAAAATTTGCCAATTTGGTTCAATGTAACGGTGGAAGAAATTGCAGAAGCTTATAAGCTGGCGATGGATGCCGGTTGCACGGAAATTCAAGCCGTGACCGAGATGAAAGATTATGGCGTTAGCAACGCGATGTTTAAAGATCCTTTTGGCTATATTTGGATGTTGCACCAAGTTCATCGCGAAATCGGTTTTGAAGAGCGAGAAGCGATGCACCGCAAGAATATGGAGTAGGGCTTGGCTGCTTGACAGTAAAACGTTTTCACGTTATCCTTAAAGCAATTAATAAGCGAAAGTAGGTGAGATTCAGATGTTTCTTTCAAAAGCGCAAGCAGGATTTCTAACATATTTATACACTGTTCGTGCGATTTTTTCCAGAATGACAGTTGCAAGGGACAAGTCTGCCCTTTTTTATAAAAACTGTATAAATGGAAAATAAGTTGAGAAGCATGGATGGATCTCCGAGTTGAAATAATGGAGGCACCGGACGCTTGTCTGGTGTCTTTTTTTGTGTGTAAAAATGTTTCATATGAAACATTTATGCTTTTCTTCAGGGAAAAGGAGAAAAGAAAATGAAAATTGTAGATTTGAATCAAGTAACGAAAAGTTATGCTGGCGATAAGGTGCTCGAAGGGGTTTCGATGCAAATTATGGAAGGCGAGCGAGTCGGATTGATTGGGCGAAACGGCGAAGGGAAAAGTACGATTTTAAAATTGATTGCTGGGATGGAGATGGCGGATAGCGGTCTCGTCACGCGGAAGAAAGACGCGGCTATTGGGATGCTGCGGCAAATTCCAGAGGAGTTTTCGGAACTAACTGTCACTGAAGTGCTGGAGCAAAGTTTTGCAGAGCTTTTGGCAATGCAAAAGCAGATGGCGGACTTGGAACGGCAAATGGCTGAAGATGCTAACGAGAAAGTGATGGGACGCTACGGGAATTTGATGGCGCAATTTGCGGAGCAAGGCGGATATGAGATGCAAGCTGAACTTGGAAAGGTGGTCGCCGGGTTAGGACTTTCGGAGCTTGTAAACAAAAAATGGCAGGCGCTAAGTGGCGGTGAAAAGACGAAAACGGCTCTTGGTGCGTTGCTACTTGAAAAACCGGAATTGTTACTTTTGGATGAGCCGACCAACCACTTGGATTTAAATGCTGTGATTTGGCTAACTAAATTCTTGCAAAGCTATAAAGGAGCCGTTTTGGTCGTCTCACATGATCGCTATTTTCTCGATGAAGTGGTGACAAAAATGATTGAGCTTGAAAATAAGGAACTGATTACTTACCGGACGAACTTTTCGGGCTATTTGAAGGAACGTGAAGAGCGACTTTTACGCGAATTTCAGGCTTACAAGGATCAGCAAAAGAAAATCAAAAAAATGAAGCAAGCAATCAAGCAACTGCGCGAATGGGGTGCGCGAGCCAATCCGCCAAACGATGCTTTTTTCAGACGAGCGAAAAACATGGAACGAATGCTCGATAAAATGGAGAAAGTAAAACGGCCGGTTCTTGCACAAAAAGAAATGAATTTAGCATTTGAAGAGGCGAAGCGGAGCGGAGACGAGGTGGCGAGTTTCGAAGGAGTGAGCAAAAGCTACGGGGAGAAAGTGCTTCTAGTAGAGGAAATGCTGTCGATTCGTCAGAAGGATCGTGTCGCGATTGTAGGCGATAACGGAACCGGGAAGTCCACGTTGCTTAAGCTTTTGGTTGGCGCGGAAAAACCTGATGCAGGCACCATAAAACTGGGTTCTAGCGTTAAACTAGCATATCTTTCACAACAAATGGAGGAGCTTGATGCTTGTGAAACGGTGATTGAGGCTTTTCGCGATAAGGTGCGAGTGACAGAAGGAGAAGCACGGAATATGCTTGCCGGATTTATGTTCTATCA
This sequence comes from Listeria valentina, assembly GCF_011800755.1. GTDB lineage: Bacteria > Bacillota > Bacilli > Lactobacillales > Listeriaceae > Listeria > Listeria valentina. Next base: position 2,112 of record NZ_JAATJW010000017.1, on the reverse strand, counting down.
GGAAATGGTGTTTCGCAAAGTAGCAAATCTGAGTGGAGGAGAACGAATGCGGCTTCGCTTGGCTAGGTTTATCCATCAGCCTGTCAATACGTTAGTTTTGGATGAGCCGACTAACCATCTTGATATTGCTTCGCGTGAGGTTCTTGAGGAAGCGCTACGGAATTTTAAAGGGACCATTATTACTGTGTCGCATGACCGCTATTTTATTGATCAAATCTGTTCGAAAGTTTTTCATTTGTGCAATGGCCGATTGAAAGTCTATTCAGGAAATTATACGTATTTCGCTCAAAAAGTGAAAAAGAGTACGTAATTCTTAGATTTAAAACCGAATTTGTGTCTTTTTTGTGAATTTTTATTTGATGAGTCAATTTTTTTCTGGAAAAGTGTTAACATCTGCTTAGTTATAAAGTATGATTGCATCAATAAATACATTTCAAGGAGATTGTGAAGATGTACATGACAAAAGAACGCAAAAAAATGTATTCAGCAAATACAATTCTAACACTTTGTAAACAAGATCCGGAATTTCATAAATATGCAAAGATGATTTATTTTAAAAAGAACCAAAAAATATTTGATTTAACGGATAGTAACGGGAAGATCTTTTTCTTAATTACTGGAGTATTAATGTTTACAGTTCGATTTGGCGAAAGCGGAGAGGACGAAATCATTTTAAACTTTTTGAAGGAAAACAAACTATTTTCTAAAAATACGCTCACGCAAATTTATCCTTCATCAAGTGAAGCAAAAGCTCTTTCAGACGGAGCTTGCTGGGCGATTGACCGGTACTTTTTTGACCGGATTTTGACTGAATATGATGTGAAAGAACAATTCATTATCCATGAACTGCTAGGACTTTCACGAGATACATTTAGCCATCTGCGTAAAAGCACGACTTCAAAAGAAGAACGTGTAAGAATGTGCATCAAACAAATCGGTGAGGAGCTCGGAACGGAAGGCGAAAATGGGGAAATCGTTCTGCCTACTGCAATTACACAACCGATTATCGCTAATTTCTCAACAGCAACACGTGAATTTGTCGCGTTAATCATTAAAAAATTAACTTCTGAAGGAATTTTACAAGTGCGTCCGAAGCCGTGGATTATTTTGGATATGGACCGTTTGTAAGACGCTGGCACTTTCTTTTTCTATCGCTTACAATAGGAAAAGGAGGTGCTTTTTTCGTGGAAGTGAAACTGATAAAAGGCGATATTACAAAGGAAAACGTAGACGCGATCGTAAATGCCGCAAATCACACGCTTTTAGGTGGGGGAGGCGTGGATGGTGCGATTCACAAGGCAGCAGGCCCAAAGCTTTTAGCAGCGTGCAAAGAGATAATTAAACGGATTGGGAGTTGTCCAACGGGAGAAGCAGTTTTGACAGAAGGATGCGCGCTTCCGGCGGATTACGTGGTTCACACGGTGGGACCAGTTTGGCACGGTGGAGATAAGCAAGAAACAAATTCGCTCGCTTCTTGCTATTTTAAATCCCTTGACCTTGCAGCTTCCAAAGGACTGACGAGTATTGCTTTTCCAAACATCTCAACGGGTGTTTATGGTTTCCCAAAAGAGCTTGCCGCGGAAGTTGCGACGTACACGGTGAAACAGTGGATCGAAGAAACGGCGTACGATTCACCGCTTAAAGAAATCCATTTTGTTTGCTTTGACGATGAAAACTATAAGTGGTATGAACAAAAAATGGTAGAACAAAATTTAATTTAACTTTCAAGCGAGCCGCGAAAAAATTTCGCGGTTCGCTTTATTTTTTAAAAAGGCATCATGATTTTCTTAGTAAACTTTCATTTTTTCCACAGTGAAATTTAGTTAAAAGTGGTTAATATATATGTATAAGCTAACAACAAGCAAAACTTTCATTCTTTCCCTTTTTTGAATGAAAATCCCAAAACTCCCTTTTTGACCAGTGCGGTTTCCTCCCTTTTTCCGCACTGGTTTTTTATGTGCAAAAATTTAGTTGTGATTACTTTGCAGATGAAAAGAAAAACTTTATTTTCTTAGTGAATTTTCATTTGCTCCACAGTGAAATTTAGTCGATGAAAAGTATGATACATGTATAAGCTAACAACAAACACAACATTTTCATTTTCCCCTATAA
>NZ_JAATJW010000016.1 GCF_011800755.1 Listeria valentina | reverse complement strand
AAAAGTCCTTTCGACATTTGTGTCTATTTATTTACTAGTATATCAAAAAAGGTGTCTACTTTATTAGGATACATGCATATGGCTTCTAGCCCATATGGTGGTTTCATATATTCTGCCCGCCTTTCATCAACTATCTTATACTATATTCGTCAAAAAACTCCACTCAAATCCGCTTATTTTTTCTGTCTACTTTAGTATAACCCTTCCATAACCATGGAAGCTCGTTGTCAAGGACAATTGGACAATAACACGAGTACTTAATTGACACCTTATAAAATTTGTCAAAAATAGTGTTGCCATTTCAAACAAAGCAAAAACTTCACTTTTTAGATTATCTTCTTTTTATTTCCAAGTATTTACGTCGAGATTCTTTTGAATCTTGTTTCATTTCTGGATACATTCGTTTTATATCCATTGCTGTTACAAAGAAAAAAATAATCGCACTAATTTCAATAAGCAAAACTGTGATATTTAAAATTCCTAACAAAACTTCGCCCGTTCCACCATTAAAAATTTCTATTCCGTATAAAATAGCAAGAGGCACGCCGACTACTTGGATCGCATAGATAAGTATGGGCGCCACATACTTCTTGTTAGGTAAAAAATCCAGTTTACTAATCTCCACATGAGCATAGATGGTAAAGATAAACACAATCGTACCTATGCCATTTAAACTCCTGCCTATCAAGGATAACAAAATGGTGATAAGCATAATAATGGGGATAGCTAAGTAATATGTGTAAACTCGATAAGGTCTTCCTTTAATTTTCATTTCTTGTTTTGCATCTTTTACGTCTTGCTTCATTTTTTCTCCTTCTATCTAGTTATGTTTGACTTCTCTCATCCTGAGTTAATTCTAAGTGTGGATAATCTAACTCCTCTTGAACTTTTATGTAAAACTTTTTCTCTGCTATATTGATATAAGCTATAAAATAAATTTCTTCAGATTAAAAAAAAAGCTAATTGATCTGTTTACCAGCTAGATTGTGGCAGGCCCCGTGTTATCGTACCTTGATTATGAGTGACTAATAACTAAAAACGGGTGCTTTCTATTCTCATATCCACCATATTTACATAGATCCAACACGATTAATTCCTCATATGTACAGTACACATTATTGATTAGTAGTGCATAAACATCAACCGCTTTTTTAAACTCTGAACACGGATTTTTTTAAAGGTGTTGATCAAGTATATTTTTCTACTCCATTGCGCTGCCCTCAAAAAAGTTCTTCATTTCTCCCTTTCCTTGAGTATACAAGCTTTTTCTTTACTTTGTTTTTTGGTATTCTAAAACCTGCATAGTTGGATAATCCACAAATATCCCGAATTTTTCTCTAATCTTTTGATAATATATGGGATCATTTTCTATTAATCCAAAAACCAGTCGTCCAGGAATACTCGCCTCCAATCGCTTCACTAAATTTGACTGTGAAGTGAAATAATTTCGTTCCTTTTTTTCTCGATTCCAAGAATCTGGACCCCAGTTCAATGTAAAAATAAGTTCTTGAAAAATTTCATCTGTAGAATTAATGACTACTCCCATCTCTTCAAGTTGATGATAGTTGAATTTCCCACTTTGATAATAGCGACAAAATGGCTTCAAATTTTCCGCCTCAAATTCTGCTAGCATTTCCAACAATACTTCAACTGAAATTTCAGTTGGAATCAAAGTAAATGATTTCTCTTGCATCTTTGTCTCACCTTGAACACCATCACGTATTAGCAGATTCCCGCCTGGTTTTAATAGCTGATTGATATTTTCAAAAAAAACCGTGTGTAACTGTTTATCTTCACTATAGGATAAAATTTCATGTAACACAGATGAGAGAATGATAGAGTCAAACTGTCTGCCACTACCTGTCAACAGGACTTTATTTAAGTCAGAGAGATCTTGTTGAAAAAATTGAACATCTGCTTTTTCCATAGCTCGCTTCCCTTCAAGGCTCAAATCAACAGCATAGACCTTTGAACTTGGGTAGTGTTCTTTTATTGAAATACTAAGCGAACCATCTCCTGCTCCCAAATCTAAAATATCTCCTTTTTTCACACGTTTAATAAGTTCTTGCTTGCCTCCATGCAAAACAGAATTTTTCATTCGTTTATAGTACTCTGATGTATGTTTTGTTACATCGATCATTTTGTCGTCACCCCTATTAGTGAGTAAGTAATCCGTCAACTTTCTCGCTTACCACGAAATATCAATATTTAACACTAGCTCTTCTTTGGATACTTTATCTTTTTCTTTCTCAATAGAGAGCTACTCTTATGAAATAGATAGCCGCTTTTCCTTGGAACTTCAATATTGTATATTTTTTCTTTAGTTCTACAGCCTACAAAGACAAATAAACTTCAAGTTACAATCAAAAAAGTTCCTAATTTAAGCAGTTTTCTCATTTTTCCCTCACCTACTATAGAATTAGTAAAGCACTTAATCAACGGTCCCTTTGGGAAATTCACTTTCCTTGATCATTTGATCGTATTGTTCAGCAAACTCCCTTTCTTCCTCATTCAAAAACCCTTTAAATAGGACTTGATGGACATTTTCCCGATTAAAAAATAGACTGCTTCGGGGGCTATCATCCCTTGGGGAATTAATACAGCTCCATAATCATAAAAAAAGGCTTTTTTCTTATCTTCTATCACACTTGCTCTGGAAACGATCATTAATATGGATCCATCTCCATCTTTTAAAGTAACTACGCTACCTAGTGGTAAAATTTTCTCATTCATTTTTTCTTTCCTCCAATTTTCTTTTTTGATAACTTCCCACCACATTAAACCATCCAATCAGGTTATTTTGCCACACGAGATAAAATTCAATATAGGGAAGTATGTCAAAAAGACTTGATGGAATATTGGATTTCCTAAAAGCAAACCTTATAGCAACTTGCAACTCTGATATTGTTAATAGGAATAATTTTCTAGACTCTATGCTTTTTTATTCATTCTCTGTCACAATGAGTTCAAATCGTGGATAAGTTATTTTTTTTAATTCTTCGTCTACTTTTTCACGAAAAGCTCTTTCCGCTTCATTGACGTAACCTGTAAAATAGATTTCCTCAATATCTTCCTGATTAAAAAAATAAGAAGTTTGGTCAGTCTGTCCATTGGGATATAAACATCCACTGTATTCAAAGTAACCGATCACTCCTTGATTATTATACAGCGCGAAACGACTGATAATTAAAAGTTGCTGTTCTCCGTTTTTCAAACGTACGACAGATCCTAGTGGCAACAATTCTTCCATTTAAATTTCTCCATTCTCTATTGGTAATTGGTTCTTTTTATAAAGAGCATACATTTTTTTCCTCTTGAAAGGTCTTTGTAAAGCAAATAGCGGAATAGGTAACATCCAAAAAAGAGCTGTAGCAAAAAACAAAATCGCCTCTCCATTGGAAAAGTAGAGTACAACGGTACTTCCTATAGCCAATAAAAGGGTCCAACATCCTATTCTAAGATTTTTTTTAAGTTGCTTCTCACCTTCTTCAAAGCAAAAGGATACTTTTTCTATTGAGGTAGGAGTCCTAAAAACACTTTTTTTACTAGAATGATCAATCACAATAATCAATAGTACACTGATAGCAACGCCTAATAAAATACTTAAGCCTACTAGATAATTAATTGGCATTTTTATAATAAATGATCCCAGAAGCGCATACAAAACAACTCCAACAGTTCCAGAAAGTAATGTGACAATAGTATTTTGAGCAGAATACTTTCCTTCAACAAATTTTTTCTCATTTATATTATAAAAGTAATTTTTATTTTCTTTTTTATCATAAAATACAGGAATCCACGGTGATTTCATCATTTCTATCCTTTCTTAGCCAAAAGCGCTTCCTAAACCTTTCATAAACCCTGAAGCTGCATTTCCAATTTTATCTCCAACACTCTTAACACCTTTTTCTATGCTTTTTCCTACTTCTTTTGTTTTTTCACCGATGTCATCTACAATTTTTTTTGCTCCTCTGATGATATCATCTTTTTTATCATAAATCTTGTCAAAAACATAGTTGCCAACGGCTGTAATTCCAACGCCTACCGCAAATCCTAAAACTCCACCAACTACTGTCCCAACTATCGGTATAGGAATGGCTGTTCCAATTGCTGCACCTATTGCTGCACCTGCTTCTCCACCAGCAAAACCAATACCTACATGTACCGCAGATTTTATAACCGCATCGCCTACATCTTCACCTTGCGTAATTTGTGTCACCCCATCAATAACTCCACCAACAACCGGAAGTCCATATTTCCCTACTTTTGCCACGGTACTTCCTATTTTAATCAAATTAGTTGTGAGTGAAGATGTACTTGGATTAACCATCACAAAATTACCTGCTCCACCTGGCCCCATTTTCCCCGTTAATGCAGTCAAAAGAAAGCCAAAGCTCTGAACTGCTTTTCCACTTGATTCTACGCCTGCATTAAATAAATCTTGTGGCAAATTGTCTATGATAGATTTTGGAATTTCATCCACATCTTTCATAAAATAGTCAATAATTTCTTGTGGTGGCTCCATATCAGGATTTGTTTGAGCTAGTGTGAATAATTTTGCTCGCTCAGCATCAGATAAATTTGGTACTTTTTTGCTTATTCTTTCTAAAAATTGAGCATCACTTTGTTTCACTTTTTTAGTAACCATCTCAGCCCACATTAATTTTTCCTGAGGCGGAACCACAAAAGTTCCCGTTGAGGAATTCCAAGCCGACTTCGTTTGAGCAATCCCTTGATCAATAGCCTGTTTCAAGCTCGCAATTTCTGAAAAAATACTCGGTGAACTCGCATGAAAAGCGACTAATTTTCGTAGTTTGTCTTCGAGTTCCTTTTTACTCGTTTGATAAACGTCAATCAGAGCTTGATTGAATTTCAACTGCATTTGTTGATCCGTTTCTGGTAACGGAGATTGCAGCACTTGTTTCTGTAGCGCATTCGCTTGGTTGATGAGGTTATCTGCTTGCCGTATTTGTTCTTCCAATTCGGATTGTTTCAGATCCCCACTATCGACTTCACTTTGATAACGTTCTGGAAATTTCTGAACGGCTTCTTCAGTCGCTTCTGTTAAAAGAACACCTGCTTGAACGAGGGGCAACAGAACTGCGCTATAAAAAGCTTTGGCCGAATCATACGCTTTCCCTTTCAGTAAAGGGCTATCTCCTGTAAACTGATGAATCGCTTGTTGAAGGGCTTCATAGCCCTCTAAATGTTGCTGGCAAACTTGACTCATACTCGTCGCTTGGGCTTTGGATTTCGATACATACATATCGATACTCATGCTTTCACCTCCTGTTCGTCTAAGAATGCTTTTCTTTTTCCATAGGCGACTTCATGGGCTTGGTCTTCTAGGTCTCTTTTTTCTTGTTGGAAGGCTTCTTCCATGACGTCAAAATGTTCTTGCACCGATCGTGAAAGGGAAAAAACCCGTTCTTGCATATCCTCCCGCAAAAAAGCTCGATCATTTTTCCGAAACTGCCAACTCACCCCTTCCACAAATCGGAGCCCTTCTCGAAAATGGTTCGCATAAGCCTCTTGAAGTTGCAGAACAGCACGCCTTTTTTGTTGGTTTTCATCTTCTTTCCCCAGTAACCGCCGTTCCTCTTGCTGCCACTCGGTCCACGTCTTCATGGTGTTGGTCCTCCAATCGGTGAAAGGCTGGCTCCTATTTCCGCATCTTTCGCTGCAAAGGCCTCCGCAACGCTTTGCAAGTTCGTACTTGCTGTCGTTAACGCACTCGCAATCTGGGAAACCGCCTCACCTTCTGCTTGAATGGCCGTATGCGCCTGTGCATTCCCTCCAACTGTTGTTTCTTCATCCTTCGTCACAGTTGTGCCTTGTGTCTGGAGGAGCAAAACCGCTTGTTGAAGTGCGGTAGCTTTTTCGGAGGCTTGCCCTAAATCACTCGCTACTGTGCTCATTCATTATCCTCTCCTTCCCACCTTTTTAGAAAAAACACCTCTTACGAGAAACTCATAAGGGGCGTATTTGATAGTAGGATTAAAATCCAAAGTTTTGAGAAAGTTGTTGGTCTTGTTCTTCCACGGCTGTCGCTGTTTTTTGAAGTTGTTGTTCAATTTGATCCATCAAATTCGCAAACTCGGTTACTTTTGGTTTTAATTGATTAAACTGATCATCAAATCGTGCAAAAGCCTGTCCTTCCCATTCACTGCGAAGTTGTTCTTGTGTTTGGGATAGACGTTGTAGCGTTTGTTCAATATCTCGAGCACTTGTCCCATACGTTTTGGCACGATCCCGTAACTCAGCTGGGCTCATTCTAATTTGTCCTGACATTCTACTCCATCTCCTTCTGTTTTAGTTTTTCACAAGTATACAATAGCACAATGTTCTTTTGTTGTCTGTGTCTATTTTGTGACAGTTTAGATTAAAAAAAGCATGAATACCCTTTTTGATGAATAAGCAATCTTACCCAGATGATGGATAAAGTTAAGAAAATCAGTAAACAATACAATGAGTTGCTTTTTATGTAGAGTAAATTCTCATTCAATTCAAGTTAGACTAGATTAAATTGTTCTAGTCTAACTTTTAATATAATGCTTAAAGACCAATCCCCCAAAAAACTACATGAAAGGTCTATTTCTTTTGCTAGATGAAAAAAGCCTAGAATTTTTAAATTCTAGACTCCTCTTTATCAAATTTTTTATCTTTACTCTCTACCTTTCCCCATTCTATTTGCTAAATAATCGGGGAAAATCTTACCAGCTAAACGAAGAAATTTTGAAAAACCCGGAACTACACGTTTTTTATTTTGCTTCATACCTTTAATTCCTTCATTTACAAGTTTATCTAGAGTCATGTTCGGTATCTTAGCATTTACACTTTTTCCATTCCCATTGGATTCAAGATTCGTCTCATTTACCAGCGGTGGCACAATCTCCAGAACACGGATATTCTTCTCCGCTTCATTCAGTTGAATTCGAAGAGCATCTGTATACCTATGTACAGCTGCTTTTGTCGCCGAGTAAACCGGGTGAAATGGAGAAGAAAAATAAGAAAGACCAGAGCTAACTGTCACAATCATAGCTTCTTGTTGTTTTACAAATTGTGGCAACAAAGCTTTTGTCATCCAAATCGTTCCGTTTAAATTTGTTGTCACCTCAGCCGTCACTTGTTCAAGACTCACCTGTTCATCAAACACATTAAAAGCCCTCATGATTCCTGCAGAGTTCAATAAAATGTTTGCTTCAGGATAATGATTTTGAATGAATATGGCCATTTCCCTCACAGAGTCGATATTCGATACATCACCTTGGAGTCCAATTAAGCCTTTATTTCCTTGAGTAACTTGATCAATCGTATCCTGATTGCGACCAATAACAATAACTTGATTTCCCAATTCGAGAAACTTTTTTGCAAAAGCAAGTCCGATGCCTGAAGTTCCACCTGTGATAATAATGCATTGGTTCGAAATTCTCATTTTAATCTCCCACCTCAACTCTATTTCTTAATTTTGGGTTCTCCTCCAATATAATCTTAGTATAACTTTCTCTTTGATATTTTCCCTTTTTGCCTGATAACTAAAAACCATGTTTAACGCTACTTTCTTCCATCTACGTAAGAAAGGGGTTCCCTTGCGGACCAGCCATTCCTAGAAAATATAAAAAGGGCTAGAACTTATAAACTCTAGACTCAGACTGTCGAAAAAGCAGCTCGTTTAATAGCAACATGGGAAGTAGATAAAAAAATCCTCCATAAGAGTTATTTGCTTTTGAGAGGAGAGGGAGGAATATGAAAAAAAGGTATTTATTTGTGAGCATAGCCATATTGATTGTGGGAGGCTTTATGATTTTTTCTTATTTTCAGCCGCCAATTATTGAAGGACAAAGTTCGAACTGGAAAATTAAATATGAACCAAGAAAGGGAGACGAAGCAGATTCAGAAAAATTCCCTTGGACTGGAACTATAAAATGGAAAAAACCTGGAGAAATAAAGCTAATCAAGCTTGAGCAAATTGTTGGGGAAAAAACCTATCCATTGTTTGATGGAGATATGTTAAAAAAAGGCGAGGGGAATTTTGATGGGAAAACTTTGACTGATAGTGAAACTTACTATAACCCTCCCCGAAAAACCGAACTAAAGCAATCTACATACTATAAAATTATATGGGTCAAAGATGGGAAAAAGATTTCAGAGAAGATTAAGCTTCAATGGAAAAAACGATTTTTTGTGAAACCTTTATTTTGACTTGTTAATGGGGTAAAAAAACCGGGTAGAAAATCTTTTTTGATTTTCTACCCGGTTTTCACGTTTAGCTAAGATTTATGTCCCAGCCTCTTTGCTATTTTATTCTTGCTCAAGAGCTTTATTTTGACGCATCCGCTCTCTCACGCCGACACGCTTAATTTGTTTGCTTCGAAGCTGCCCGCAAGCCGCATCAATATCGGTTCCGTGTTCACGACGAACCACACAATTCACGCCATTTTTCTTCAACACATCGTAAAAGGCAAGCACATCTTCTTTCCGGCTGCGTTCGTATTGATTGTGCTCATCCACTGGATTGTAGGGAATCAAATTGACGTAAGACAAACGCCGTTGATTCTTGAGTAAATCCGCTAGCTCCTGCGCTTCTTTTTTCGAGTCGTTCACATCACGCAACATGATATATTCATACGTTACACGACGGTTGGTTTTTTCAATATAATATTCGATCGCACTCATCAGCTTCTCGAGCGGGAACGTCCGGTTGATACGCATAATGTTTGTCCGAATTTCATTGTTCGGCGCATGCAGCGAAACCGCCAAATTTACTTGGAAATCTTCATTCGCAAAATCAATAATTCTTGGTGCAAGCCCACTCGTTGAAACGGTGATGTGGCGTGCGCCGATTGCAAGTCCCTTGTCGTGATTCACGACTCGTAAGAAACTCATGACGTTTTCATAGTTGTCAAACGGTTCGCCAATGCCCATCACAACAATGTGGCTAACGCGCTCCTCTTTCCCACGTTTATCCAAAAAGTGCTGCACATTCATGATTTGCGAAACAATTTCGTCAGCTGTTAAATCCCGTTGTTTTTTCAGCAAACCACTTGCGCAAAACGTGCATCCGATGTTACAGCCCACTTGCGTCGTCACACAAACGGACAAGCCGTATTCATGCGTCATCATGACCGTTTCAATCAAATTGCCATCCTCAAGCTTAAATAAATATTTAATCGTACCATCAGCAGATTCTTGCACAATTTGTTCTTCTAAAGTGTTTAATACAAAATTATCATTTAATAGTTGAATGCTTTCCTTTGGGACATTGCTCATTTCATCGAAAGAAGTTACACGCTTCCGGTAGAGCCATTCCCAAACTTGTGTTGCCCGAAATTTTTTCTGTCCTTGTTCGGTAAACCAAGTCGTTAAGTCATCAAACGTCAATCCGTAAATGGATTTTTTCGTCATTATTCAGCCTCTTCTCTTTAAGATCTCACTCCCATTTTATAGGTTTTCGCACTGCGTGGCAATACTTTTCGGCGTAAACCTTAAATTAATTTATTGTACTTCGTTCCCGCTCTATTTTATACTTAGTACAACACAACCGAACGGGAGGATTTTAATGAATGAATGACTCAGCTCGCAAAATCGAACAAATTATCGAACAAGTAGAACAAGTAATCGTCGGCAAACGCCGTGTAATTGAGCTTAGCTTAACGGCTCTCTTTGCAGGAGGCCATGTTTTAATTGAAGACGTTCCAGGCGTTGGGAAAACGATGCTCGTCCGCGCGCTCGCTAAATCACTCGATACCGCCTTTCAACGGATCCAGTTCACGCCAGACCTCTTGCCATCAGATGTGACTGGGGTTTCCGTGTTTAATCCCGATAGCCGCAAATTTGAGTTTCGGCCAGGGCCGATCATGGGCAATATTATTTTGGCCGATGAAATCAACCGAACAGCGCCAAGAACACAAGCGGCTTTGCTAGAAGGGATGGCCGAAAATAGCGTCACTGTGGATGGTGTGACTTATCCTCTTGCTGAGCCTTTTTTCGTCATGGCCACTCAAAACCCGATTGAATACGAAGGCACTTACGCGCTTCCAGAAGCCCAACTTGACCGGTTTCTATTTAAAATGACGATGGGCTATCCAACGAAGGCTGAGGAGATTGAGCTTTTAAGCGGCGAGCGAAGTGCGGATGCGCTTCTAAACGTCCAAGCTGTCATCCATGCTGATGAACTCGTTGCGCTCAAAAAAGCGAGCCAAAATGTGGCACTTTCGGATGAACTAAAAGGCTATATCGTGGATTTGGCACAAGCCACTCGGGAACACCCAGCGATTTCACTTGGAGCAAGCCCGCGCGCAACGATTGCGATGATGCAAGCCGCGAAAAGTTTTGCCTTCATTTCGGGACGGGACTTTGTAACTCCAGATGATATTAAATATCTCGCGCCGTTTGTCTTTCGGCACCGCCTCATTTTAAATGCTAACGCGCTTTATGATGGCATCCAAGCTGAGCAAGTGATCCAAGATATTTTATCAAGCACTGCCGTTCCAATCGAAAAGGGCGCTTCAAATGAATAAGCTACGTCCGTTGTTTCTTGCTTTAAAGTGGGTTGGATTGGTTCTACTTTTTGCGGGTTTAATCGTTTACACGCTGTTTCAAGGCGATAACGCGAGCTGGTTTTTGACTTATTTTTTCGGTTTGGTTTTGCTTTTCATTTTAGTTTTGTCGCTTTACCGGCTAAAAAATTGGCGGCTCGTGCGGAAATTCAATAAGCAAGAATATTTTGCTGGTGATGCCATTGATATTGAACTTTTGCTTACCCGAAAATCGCATTTTCCGGTTAGCTACTTGCTCGTTAGGCAGCCAATTCCGGATTCTTTACTTGCAGGACACACGCTTCGTGAGCTAGCTTTTCCTTTTTTCAAAAATACGCTCGCGCTCCCCTTTGAAACGCTTGAAGCGAAGCGAGGTATTCACCGTTTCGCTCCACTCGAACTGAGAACGAGCGATCCGCTTGGATTGATCGAACGAAGCATTACGACGGGCGAAGCGGAAACGCTCACAGTTTTTCCAGCTTACTTTCCGGAAATCGCTGACAAATTGAGCGAAGCGGCACCTGAACGCGGCAAGAATGCGACTCATTGGACGATCAAGAAAAATGACAATTTGCATGGGCTTCGGGAATATAGCGCTGGAGACCGCATCGCCTCGATCGACTGGAAAACGACCGCGAAAACCGGCACGATGATGACAAGAGAATTTGAGAATAGCGCTAAAAGTCGGATGAGCGTTGGTTTTTTCGGCGCGCCACATCCAGATTTTGAAGCAGCTTTAAGCGCGGCGTATTCGTTCGTCCGCAAATTGGTTGAGGAAAACGGGGAACTCCGCGTCGCCTTATTTGGAAGTCCCAGCGAAACGCTCGATTTCAACCAAGGAAAAAAGCACTTAAGTGAACTTTCTCATGCTTTTGCCAAAATCAAGCCGCAAGAACCCGCTGTGCTCCTTCCCCTGCTTCAAGAGGAACTCGCGCAAAGTGAGCACTTGTTGCTCTTTACGTCGACTACGAGTGAAGCGCTCCTCCGAGAAGTGCATAAATGGGGCGAAAGCAAGGTCACGCTTGTCGCGCTACAAGAAAACGAGACGCCGCGACATCCGCAAATCATTTACTTATCTAAAATGGCCCTTTCACGCCGTAAAGGAGGATTTTGATGGGACGAAAAATGTTAAAATTCCTACTTTATGTGCTTGCGATTTTGCTGATTTCAGAATGGGTTTTTCCGTTTAGTTATTTAACAGAAACCGGATATTCCATCTGGATGGTCGCTTTCATCGCCTTATCGCTCGGCTGCTTTTTTATCGGCTTGCGATTTTACTATTCGATTCCCCTTCATTTACTCGCGATCGCCTTACTGATGGCTATCTTATTTAACAGTGGAAACCTTGCTGATCCGTCCTTTTACGCGAAACTAACGGGAACCGCCATAAAAGGCACCGGCAGTTTGTTTCAACTAGATGCTACAAAAATTGGCGACGAATTTATTTTCATGACCTTTTTGATTGCCCTTTGGCTGTTAGCTTACATCACGGCTTATTCGCTTCTAAAAAAAGGGCGCATCCTGAGCATTCTCGCCCTCACCGTGATTTACATTGCCGTTATCAATACCTTCACGGATTACAAAGGAGAGCTAGCACTTGTTCGTACAGTCGTTATCGGCTTTGTTTTGCTTCACTTGACGCTAACGGCGAGGCTTGGCGCGAGTCAACTTGATTCCCCCAAGCGATCTCTCGTGTACCACACGAGCCTTCTTGCCGTGCTCGCTATCATGATTGGAATCGCTCTTTCTCTTCCCGTTCATAAACCAATTTGGAACGATCCCGTGCCTTATATCAAACAAGCGCTTGGGATGGATACGACTCGAACGGTGGGCTATAGCGAAGATGATACTGAACTTGGCGGCGCTCTTGATGCCGATTATAGCGAAGTTTTCCAAGTGACTTCGAAGCGCCCGCATTACTGGCGTGTCGAATCCAAACGGACTTATACCGGTAAAGGCTGGGCCAGCCCGAGTACAACTGACACGGAAAGCTTTGCAAGTTCGGACGAATTTCCGGTCAATTTGAATGAAAATTACGCCGAGCAAACAGAACAAGCAACGATTCGCTTTACGGCTTCTAATGACTATCTCGTCTATGCTTACGGCACACAAAATGTCGAGTCCGCAGCTGGGCCGTTCCGTTACACTGCATCAAACGAAAAAGTCACACCTCAAGGTTCCATCAAAAAGTATGCCCTTGAAATCAAAACGCCGATTTACGACATTCGCAAGATGAAAGAAGCGCCATTTGCGTCGCTCTCGGACGAATTTACGGAGCGCTACACGCAGCTGCCGAATGGTTTGCCGAAGCGCGTCAAAAGCCTCGCGAACCGGCTGACGGAAAAAGAAAGCAATACCTATGAAAAAGTGAAAGCGATCGAGCGATATTTGAGTTTTTCCGGTAAATTCCGCTATAGCACGGAAGATGCCGAGGAAACGAAGCGTGGCGCGGATTATGTCGATCAATTTTTATTTGAAACGAAAGTCGGTTACTGCGACAATTTCTCCACTTCGATGATCGTAATGCTGCGCTCTCTTGGCATTCCGGCGCGCTTTGCGAAGGGCTTTACATCCGGGGATGCGGCCGGTAAAGATGGAGCGAATACGATTTACAAAGTGCAAAACAACAATGCCCATTCTTGGCCTGAAGTCTATTTCCCAGGCACGGGTTGGGTTCCCTTTGAGCCGACTGCGACTTTCCAAAATCCTGAAGCTTTCACGAATACAGCTGGAGATCAGCGCTCGGATACGAATACGAACAATCAAGCGGAAAACCGAGCGGATACACCCGCAAAACAAGATCAGCCGACTCAAAATGAAGATCGTTCGCAAAAACAACAAGAAAGCAAAACTAAACAAGAAGGCGCGAAGCAAGAAACAACCAGCCAAGCGAAACCCTTCCAACTTCCAAGCTTCGTTTACTGGATTTTAGGTGGCGTGGCAGTTCTCTTGCTAGCCTTCCTAGTTGCTAAGCGGAAAGCCCTGCTCCTACGCTATTTCAGATGGCAAATCGAGCACGATAAACTTTCATTCGACAAGGCTTACCGCCGATTGCTCAAACTCTTTGCTGAAACGCGGAATCCAAGCGAAACCTTGACCGATTTTGCAGCTCGAATCGAAATTCCTGCTTTCACGGAGCTCACGCGGCAATACGAGGCGCACTTGTACGGCGGAAAAGCCATTCAAATCGAGCAAGTAGCTCCCGCGTTTCTTAACATTATCCAAGTTCTACAAACACCAAAAAAACGAAGAAAACCTTGATCGTCTAAGGGTTTTCTTCGTTTTTTCCGTTTGCCAAAAATGCGAGAATCAGACAAAAAATTACGCAAGATTCATCTTCACGTAAAGCGATTCCAGTTCACAAATTAGGGGTAGCAAAGTTTCGACTGGATTTGGTAAATCGCATTTGTCAAAAACGCTCCCTATCCCGAGTCCATTCCCCGCCGCAAGTTCATCCGAAATGGCATCCTTAGTGCCTGCCTCGAAATCTGCGAGCGTCAAAAAAGAAGCAAATTCTTCCTTCGCGGATGTCCAAATTTTGTAATCTTCAAGCGGTCCCGCCTCTGAAAGAAGTCGCAAAAAACGTTCATTATGTAAAGTCACATCAAGCGATGATTTTTTCGCTTTATAATCTTGCCATTCAAGCCCCACCTTGAGATAAGCCGTATTCCATAGCAAACTAATACATGTCGCCTCTTGTTCATGATTAATAAGCCGAAACGTCGCAAAAAAATGCCCCTTCATTTGCCAACCGTTTGTCCAACTCTCGATATACGGCTTTCTGAGCTTTGATTCGGCAGGTAATTCCCGGTAAATCGTTAAAACCAGTTCCCGCCATTCTTGCCACAATTGTTGTCGTTCTTTTTTTAGTTTATCTATTTGCTCCGCCGTATAAATTTCTTTCAATTTCCGAAACTGCTTTTCGGGCAAATAAAGCGCATCAAAATCTGACTTTGTGAGTTGCATTCGAATTCCTTCTTTTCTATTCTTTTACTGATTTGACTAAATTATACCGCCAGTAAATTTAAAAAGCGAATTTCCCTCATGAAAAAGCAGAGAAAACTCATCAATCTACGTTTTCTCTGCGTATTTTATCATTTACCCATTACAATTGTTCAATCGCTTTTTCTGGTACTTTTTCGCGTGCTACTTCTTTATACGTTTCTACGTAAGCTCCTTTCGAGCTTAGTTTTAAAAAGCGATTTTGTTTTAGTTCACCAATGGACATAAATTCAATGGTTCTTGTTTTTCCTTCTTGGTTCACTGCGGTTAATTTATAGTTGGCATTCCCATGTTCGTCTACATTGACTAGTTGCCCCGTTTTAACATAAACGGTTTCTTCTTTTACGAGTGGATTGAAACGATCAACGATGCCTGCCATTTCCCCCGACTGATTGGCAGTTACAAATTTCACTCCTACTAAGGCAACGCCTACAACAATGATGACGCCTAAAACCCAACCTACTAATTGTTTCATTTAAAACGACCTTTCTTTCACTCGTTTCCCATCTTTTTACTATAACGAAAAAAAAGCCGCTTTTCATCCGTCAGAAGCAAGAGTTTCGTCTACTGCTGTGGTCGTAAAAATAGTTACAAAAAAACCGCCCTAATCAGGCGGTCTAGTTCAAACTATGTAATTTAATTTTCTTTCTTTTCTTGTAGCAAATCACGAATTTCTTTCAAATATTCTTCCGATGGCGTTACTTCTGGTTCTGCTTCTTCCTCTTCAGCATTTCTGCGCCGCGATAAGCTGAGCAATACTTTGATGAAAACAAATAAAGCAAGTGCCACAATTAGAAAATCAACAATCGACTGGATAAATAAGCCATATTTAAGCGTCGCATCTCCAATTTTAACGGAAAGCTCTGTGAAATCTAGCCCACCAAGGACCATTCCAACAAGCGGCATAATGATATTATCAACTAGCGAGGAAACGATTTTTCCAAATGCTGCCCCGATGACAACCCCGATTGCTAAATCCACTACATTGCCTTTTAAAGCAAACTCTTTAAATTCCTGAACAAATTTTTTCATCTCGATCCTCCCTTTCCTTTGCTAGATTCCTCAAAATCATAAAATCGAAACATGTTATATCATACTATTTTTCTTTGGATTTGTCATACTTTTTGCACGAGAAAAGCCAGCTCAAACGTGAGCTGGCTTCGTGACACTCTCCCGCTTCACAAGGGAAACGGGGATGAGCTCTTTATAAAAATGATATTCAGGATCTTTTTTCATCAAAAGTAAATGTTGAACGGCTTTTTCAGCAAGAAGCTCAACGGGTTGCTTGATCGTTGTTAAACGTGGCTTAACGATATCAGAGAAGCTAATGTCATCGAATCCGATAACGGAAAGCTCTTCTGGCAAAGCTAGGTTATGCTTATCTGCAGCGTCATACAGGCCAACGGCAATTAAATCGTTACTGCAAAATACGGCTGTCGCCTCAGACGAAAATAGTTTTTTTGCTACGGCTTCCCCACCGTTTCTTGTAAGCTCGGTTTCAAATGTCAGTACTTCTCCGCCCGCGCGCTCGATTTCGCTTCGGAAGCCTTGCAAACGGTTGTGGATATTGACATAAGGAGTATTGCTACCGATAAAAGCCGTCGTCTTGTGGCCATTTTCAAGCAGTTCGTTAGCCGCTAAAACGCCACCTTTATAGTCATCCACGTGAACGGAAAACTGCTCGAGTGCGTAGCGATTATCGAGAATCAAATACGGGATCTTCGCTTGTTTTAGTGCATCGAGAATTTGTGTTTCCATGCTCGTCAAGCTGCAAATCACAACACCGTCCACGCCGCGCGAAATCAGCTCACTTAAATACTGCTTCTCTCGTTCGCTTTCTTCAAAAGAACTACATAAAAGCGTCATATAGCCTTCCTTGCTTAGCTCTTTTTCAAATGCTTTAGCAAGCTCCGCGAAAAACGGATTGGTAATGTCTGGGACAAGCAAACCTACAGTAAAACTTTTGGCTGAAACCAGACTTCTTGCTGTTAAATTCGGTTTATAATCGAGCCTTGCGATCGCATCGAAAACTTTTTTCTTGGTTTTCATCGTGATGTGATCCGCCTTTTTGTTGATAACCATGGAAACCGTTGCAATCGAAACGCCGGCTTCTTTCGCTACGTCTTTTATTGTACTCGCCAAATCGATCCACTCCCCCGCAGATTCCCTATCTCCTTCTATTTTAGCAAACTTTACTTGTGCCTGCCAATTTCCTTTTGAAAGGCGAAAAACTCATGATAGGGATAACGTTCTCGGATAGAGCCTTCTGCCACTTTCTTAAATCCTTCTTTATCAAATAAGTGTAGCATCGCTCGGTTGTTCACGCTCGTTACACTACAAAGCGTGTCATGTTGGGCTTTTCTCGCCTCGCCCTCAGCAAACTGGAGCAACTCGAGTGCGAGCCCCTGCCCGCGTTTAAGCGGTGAAGTCATCACTCTTTTAATGAAAACGGGGGATTTTGCTTCTTGCCAATTAAAGTGTTTCACCGTACCCGTTAGCTGTTCAGTGAGCGTTACCATCGCAAATAGCCTCTCGGCTTCAAACCATCCGAACAAACTGCGTGCTTTAAGATCACTTTGAAGCACCATTTTGGAAGGATAATCCTGATTCCACTGATGCGCATTTAAGCCTTCCTTCACCTCTAGAAGCAGCTTCTCCGCCTGTTCCAAATCTTGCTTTTCGATGCGGCGAATCATGGCTCTCTTAGCTCCTGCTTCGTTGGAATCGACGTATAGGCACCTTCGCGAGCCACGACAATCGCTGCAATTTCCGTTGCTTTTTGAATCGCTTCTTCCACCGGCTGCGTTTGAATGCAGTGCGCAAATGTGCCGATAAAACTATCCCCTGCGGCCGTTGTATCCACGGCTTTCACTTTCTTAGCAGGAACGAGCGTTTCACCTTCTGCCGAAACGAGGAGCGATCCCGCATCGCCAAGCGTGACAATAACCGCCTTCCTAACAAGCTTGAGCAAGTCTCGAGCCGCTTGAATTCGCTCTGCTTGATTTTGAAGCGGTTTGCCGCCGGTCACAAGTTCGAGTTCCGTTTCATTCGGAATCAAGTAGTCCGTCATGGCGAGTAATTCCTCACTGCAGGTTTTCCCAGGAGCAGGGTTTAAAATCGTCAGTTTTGCTTTGTCTCTTGCGATTCGAAAAGCTTCGAGCACTGCTTCTTCTGGAATTTCAAACTGCGAAATCACAACGTCACTTGCGGCAATTTTCGCTTCGGCTTCCTGAACGAGTTCCCGTGTCACTTTTTCATTCGCGCCACCGTACATCAAAATCATATTTTTCCCTGCTTCATCCACGGCAACAAACGCTTGCCCTGTCTCATCATCCATCACGGCGATTTGCTCTTGGTCAATTTCTTCTTCTGTAAGAATCGCTTGCAAAAATTCACCGCGTTCATCATGCCCGATTGCCCCAACAAAACTTACTTGGCTACCAAGCCGACTTGCTGTAACGGCTTGATTGAAGCCCTTACCGCCTGCTGTATGTTTGATGGATTTTCCGGCGATCGTTTCGCCTACTTGAGGAAGTGCTTTAAAAGTTATTGTTGTATCGACATTTAGGCTTCCCACTACACAAATTTGATTCATTCTTATCTCCTCACTTACAAAATCACTAATGATAACACGATGACTGTTACAATCCCAGCCAAAATCGGGATACTCGTTCGTTTGACAATTTCAATAGGCGAGACTTGCATAACGCCCGCGACAATCATGATCACACCTGCAACTGGCGACATCGAGCGCGTCAAATGTGCCACAAGCTGCATCGGGAGTGCGAGCTGAATTGCATCCACATGCGCACTTGCCGCAATATCTGGAATGAGTGGAATGGTCGCATAAAAAAGTGGTGTCCCGCCGCCACTTACTAGACCAAATAGGAATGTAATTCCACTGAAAAACAGTGTTAAGATAGTTCCTGCACTGTGCACATTTTGAACGGAGTGCATCAGCATTTCAATCACGCCAAGCGACTGCAAGCCTTTCGCGAAAAACACACCGCCAATCACGATGATGACAACTTGCGTGAAGCCTTGTCCCATTCCTTTGAAGAATTCAAAAGAGCCATCAAAAACTTGTTTTAAGTTTCGTTTACGAAGTGTTTCGATAACAAGCACGATGAAAAAGGAAAGGAACGTTAAAATGACCACTTCCACTTTAATATTTCGGAAAAATAAGCCTGCAACTACAATGAAAAGTAGAGGCAAGAGTGGTAAGACCCCGTAGTATTTGGGTGGAAGCACTTTTTTCGTTTCTTGCTGATTATGTATTTCTTCTTTAACAATAATTTTCCCTGCTTGACGTTTATCCATGTAGCGCTGCCAGAAATAATGAGCGACCGCCATCACAAGAATCGTTGGAATTGAAATAAGCGCGTGATTTAAGAAGACGTAATCAAAAAGCGAGTATCCCAGTGTCTTCGAAGCAATCACATTATCCGCTCCAAGCGGCGTTGGTACAACTGTTGCTACAGTCGCAATCACACCGCCGATCGTGAGCGGACTTAATCCCACTTTTCTTAAAACGGGGTAAAGCACAGCCATTAAAATCACCGCTAAACTCGACGAACTTGGAATAAACAAGCAAAGCAAATTCCCTACGAGAAATACAATCGGTATTAATAAATATTTGGCTCGAATTCTTGAAAGTGGTTTGGTTAAAATCCCTACCACCACGTCGGTTGCGCCAAGATAATTCATGTAAGAAGCGTAACCAAACAAAGTCATAATCGTAATGCCGACCACGCTAAGCTGGTCAACAAACGTTAATTCAAGTTGCTTAAAAACATCTAAAAAGCCTAATCCTGTTGTTTCTTTTGGTTCTAAAATCGGATTTCCAAGTAACAGTGCAACGAAAAACAAAATGAGTCCGGCCAAAAGTAGTACAAGTGCCGGCTGGTATTTCTTCACAATCAAGTAAAACACCATCGCAACAATGATAATTGCAGAAATAAGTTCAATCACGCGCAACACCCTTGTACTCTTTTTCTTGCTTGATTCTGTTCATTCGCCTCTATTCCCTTCGTTATAAGATGATGAGGGAAAGTCCGATAACCATAATAATGCCGATAATCACTGGCACACTTGTCCGTTTGACCACTTCGATTGGATTGACTTTCATCACACTTGCAACCACCATGATAACTGCGGCTACTGGTGAAATCGAGCGCACCAAGTTTGCAATTAGTTGCATTCCCGTCGATGTGCGCACTTGCTGCAATATGTGGAATGAGTTCAATCGTTGCATAGAACATCGCAAGCCCACCACCACTTACAAGACCGAGTAAGAAAGTTGCGCCGCTAAAGATAAATGTCAAGATTGTTCCCGCACTTTGCACATGTTGGACAGATTGTGTCAGCATATCAATTACGCCGATCGTTTGCATCCCCTTAGCAAATAATACACCACCAACGACAAGTACGACAACTTGCGTGAAACCTTGCCCCATTCCCTTAAAGAATTCAAAGGATTGATTGAGCACATCTTTAAGCTTCCTTTTGCGAATAAATTCAATAATCAAAGCGATAAAGAACGAAATAAAGGTAAGAACAACCACATCCGCTTTAATATCGTGGAAGAAAATACCGATAATAACAATGAATAATAATGGGAGCATTGGTAAAATCGCATAATATTTAGGTGGAAGTTCTTTTTCTTCTTGTTCCACTTTCGACTCATCAATATCTACATAAGCTTTCGCACCTTGGCGTTTATCCATATATTTTTGCCAGAAGTAATGTGCCACAGCCATCACAACAAGGGTTGGAATGGAGATGATCGCATGATTCAAGAAAACATAGTCGAACAAATTATAGCCAAGCGTTTTAGCCGCAATGACATTATCGGCTCCAAGCGGCGTTGGCATGATCGTTGCAACCGTTGCAATAACCCCACCAGCCGTCAGTGCACTTAAGCCTACTTTTTTCAAAACGGGATAAAGAATCGCCATTAAAATAACGGCTAAGCTAGAAGCACTTGGAACAAACAAGCTTAAAATGTTACCAATGATAAAGACAACGGGAACAAGCACATATTTGGCTTTGATTTTCCCAAGTGGTTTCGTAATCATGCTTACTGCAACATCATTTGCCCCTAAATAGTTCATATAAGAAGCAAATCCAAATAGCGTCATGATCGTAATCCCAACAACGCTTAGTTGATCAATGAACGTCAACTCAAGCTGTTTAAAAATGTCTAAAAAGGCAAATCCTGTCGTGTCCCCGCTCCCCAAAATAGGTTTTCCAAGGATAAAAGCCAGCAAAAATAGAACTAGTCCAGCCGAAAGAAGCACGAGTGCCGGTTGATAATTTTTCACGATTAAATAAAAAACAAGTGCAATGACAATGACCGCAAGAATAATCTCAATCATTTTCTAGAAGTCCCCCTTTTATTTTGTTTGTTCGAGCATTTCAAGAAACCATTCTCTAAATTTTTCTACGTGGACATCAAGGGCTACTGTGGAATTTGTTTCCCTATGGTACTTCATTTTCAAATCGGCTACCGTTGCTCCGTTTGCAGGTCCTTTACCCGTTTCGATTTCAACGAAGGTATCCGCAAAGTCGAACAACTCTGGCTCAACAATCGCAGCTAAGGCACAAACATCGTGCATTTTAAGCCCTGTTTTCATACTGCCGCCGCGATAATGTGAAAAGAGTGCTGCAAACATTTCACCAGCTCGGTTCATCGTCTTGATTTGTTCCACTTCTTTTTGCATCAAGACCGCTCGACTTGTGACATCCAGTCCAATCATCGTGATTTTCACACCGGATTCAAACAAAATTGCGGCTGCTTCTGGATCAGTAAAAATGTTGAATTCCGCTGCAGTTGTTGTGTTTCCACGACTTAAGCTACCGCCCATCAGTACAATTTCTTTCACTTTGCTTTTAGTTTCAGGATATAGTTTGAATAGTAAAGCGATGTTCGTTAAAGCGGCTATCGGCATGAGCGTAACCGGTTCTTCACTTCCTAATAACGTTTTTCGCAAAGCTTCGACTGCATGCTCAGGAAGGACTTTGCGAGTTGGCGTTCCAAAATCAAATCCGTCCATTCCTGATTCACCATGAATTTCGCTACTATCTTCAAGCGTCTTAAGTAGCGGCTCTTGACAGCCCCGCGCAACCGGAATATCACTTCCAAAAAACTCGACAAGCTTCAAGGCATTTTCCGTCGTTTTGTCAACGCTTACATTTCCAGCAACCGTTGTAATCAATTTTAAATCGACTTTGGGATGAAACATGGCAAAAGAAATCGCAACTGCATCATCAATTCCAGGGTCCGTGTCAATAATCAAAGGTATTTTCCGCATTTTCTTTACCTCCAGTTAAACGTTTAATTTAATAACCAAAAAGAAAGCGCATTCTTCAAAGAAAATAATATCATTAAACGTTTAATTAAACAAGCGCTTTTTTAAAAATTTTTTATTTCCATAGAAAAACCGCTTTTCTCATTAAGAAGAAAAGCGGCTTAATTTCCTTTACTTATCGAAAAAATCTTGAATCGCTTTTTGATTCGCAGCAATATCAATCCGCAGAACCGATCCAGCCCCAGCAATCCGTTGATTTTCCCAAGTTCCTTTCACTGGAACGGTGAGAGTTTTAAGGTCATCCGTGCGACCCAGTACAAAATCTGCCCCCGTTTTTAAAACAAGTGAAGTTGGTAAATCTGTCGACGTGTAACCTTGCACGGTCCCAAGTACGCTTGGCATTTTGAAAATACTTGTCGCAGTGATCGCTTGTTCTTTCACCGCGCTTAGTACTTGTTGTTGCCTACGGACACGCCCGAAGTCGCCTTCCGCGTCATGACGGAACCTAGCGTATTGTAACAACGTGTGCCCATCCATCTTTTGCTTTCCAGCTTTAATGTTCGCATCAATGTTTTCCGACATATCCTTCTCCGCGTCAATTTCAATGCCGTCTGGCGCAAGGACATCAATAATCTTCGCGAAACTATCAAAATTCGTGACTACATAATAATTACATTTCACACCAAAATTTTCTTCGACTGTTTGCCTAATAAGTTCTGGTCCCCCATACGAATAAGCTGCATTAATTTTATTTTTCCCGTGTCCAGGAATATCAACATACGTATCTCGCATCAAAGAAACGAGTTTGGGTTTTTTCGTTTTTTTATCATAATGCGCAATCATCAGTGAGTCGGAACGCCCTTGGTCCGCACCACGCGAATCACTTCCGATGAAGAGCACATTGATTTCATTTCCTTCCGTTTTCGCTCCGTTAAATTCAAAACTCTTCATTTGACTGGCATTTTCAGCCTTTTTCAAACTTGATTTATATTGGAAAAAGCCGATTACACCGAACACCAACACTAGAATAAGTAGCAACACTAAAATCGTGCCGAAAACTCGCCCTTTTCTCATTTTTTTTCGCTCAGCATGTCGTGCCATAACTTCCACCTCAACTCATTTTTTGCAAAGCTTTGCATTTTCTTCCTTCATCTTACACTAAATCAAATCAAAAGGTGAACAATAAACTTATAAGAATTATTAAAGAAATTTAAAAACATGCCTTTCTGAGCAGAATTTTGCTATATTATTAATTGTAAAGAAGAATCGATTCAAAAAAAGCAACCATTCAGTTTCTTGAAAAAAGGAGGAAAACGGGTGAAACAACCAATTTACAAACGAAAAGGCTGGCAAATCACTTTTGGTAGTATTGTGGTCCTTTTGATTGCTGCAGCAGCGCTTTTCTTTGTTTTCTTGAATCAGTCTGCAGACAAAAAGGCCAAGCAAGTAGCGGAATCCTTCACTACAAACTTAAAAGAAGGAAAATATAAGCAACTCGCGCAAGACGTCACTACAGATTCTTTAAAAGAGGTCGGTTTTACAAAAAAGCGCTTGCAAGAAAAATATCAAGTCGTGTATGGCGGTGTCGGGGTTCAGGATATTACTGTTAAAAATTTAAAAGTCAAACCTGGCGCAAATAGCCGTATTTATGACCTTAGCTATGAACTTTCTATGCGAACGAGCCTTGGAAAACTAAAAAATCAAACATATAAAACGACAATTTCGAAAGCCAAAGATGAAGATGAGTGGAAAATCAATTGGAAACCAGCACTCATTTTCCCGGGAATGGTGGCTGATGACAAAGTTCGCCTTGAAACAGATGAAGCCCGTCGCGGCGATATTGTCGATCGAACTGGAGAAAAACTCGCGACCATGGGAAATTTTTATGAAGTTGGGGTTGTCCCAAAACTACTTGCAAGCGGTGATGAAAAAGCAAAACGAATCGCCGCAATCAGCAAGGAAATCAAAGTCCCTGTATCTGAAATCGAAGAAGCGCTCGAACAAAAATGGGTGAAAAAAGATAGTTTTGTTCCGTTAAAAACTGTTTTTGATGGCGTAACATCTGACTTAACTGGGATCGCTTACTCACAAAAAGTATTGCGCACTTATCCGCTCAACCAAGCCTCTTCTCACTTACTTGGTTACGTCGGGGAAGTGAGCGCCGAAGATATCGAAAAAAATCCCCAATTAAAAGTTGGCGATGTAATCGGAAAAACAGGTCTTGAGCGTTATTATGATAAAGATTTACACGGGGAAAGCGGCGGAACCATTAAAATCGTTAATGACCGCACGAAACACGAAACGACCTTGCAAAAAGTTGCAAGGAAAGATGGAAAAACAATTAAGCTTACGATCGATGCCGATTTACAGCAAAAAACTTATGCAGGACTAGCAAAAGAAACAGGAGCCGCGACTGTGATTAATCCGCAAAACGGGGAACTGCTCGCTCTTGTCAGCACGCCTTCTTATGATGCCAACCAAATGGCAGCCGGAATTCGCACGGAAGATTATAAAAAATACAGTGAAGATGAGCGGATGCCATTTCTTGCGCGTTATGCCGCTCGCTATGCGCCGGGCTCCACTTTTAAGACGATCACAGCAGCAATTGGACTCGATCTTGGCGTGACTAAGCCAGGTAAGGTACGTGACATCAGCGGCTTGAAGTGGCAAAAAGATGCTTCTTGGGGCAAATATTCGGTAACGCGCGTGCATGAGAAAGCTCATGTCAATATGGTGGATGCGCTCGTTTACTCGGATAATATTTATTTTGCGCAAGAAGGACTGGAGATTGGTGCCGAGCGATTTGAAAAGGAACTCAAGAAATTCAATTTTGGCGAAAAATATGCTGACTTGCCAATCGAAATGAAAGCTGCTCAAATTTCAAATGAGGGACTGAAATCTGAAATTCTCTTGGCAGACACAGCTTACGGCCAAGGGCAACTCTTGATGAGCCCGATTGAGCAGGCTGCACTTTATTCTGCCATTGCAAACGGAGGCAAAACGGTTTATCCAAAACTCACCGTTTCACAAAAAGCCAAAGCGCCTCAGCAAGCCGTGAAGAAAGAATCCGCAGATACTGTGAAAGAAGCACTCATTAAAACGGTTTCTGATCCAAACGGAACGGCACATGGCCTTGCAGTAAGTGGCAAAAATTTGGCGGCAAAAACCGGGACAGCCGAGTTGAAGCAAAAACAAGGTGAAGATGGCGATGAAAATGGCTTTATATATGCCTTTAACGCAGATCAGCCAGATGCGCTACTCGTCGGCATGATTGAAGATGTAAAAGGCCGAGGCGGAAGTAGCCTCGTCATTGACCGCTTAAAATCCGTGATTGCAGACTTTTAAAAAAAGAAGCGTTCAAACTCACGTTTGAACGCTTCTTTTGGTTTATTTTTCAGCTAGAAATTGGATAATCATTTCTTTGTAGACTTCAATCATATCCGTATAATTTTCGATTGCTACATATTCATCAATTTGATGCGCGGTTTCAATGACACCAGGACCGAAAATAATCACTGGGAACTCTTTTTTCGCTTTGATGAACTCGGCTGCATCGGTTGTTCCCGGTGAAGTAACTAAGTCAATTTTTTGACCTGCTTGTTTTTCATATGCAACCTGACCAATTTTCGCAATATCCGAATCTTTATCACTAAAGACTGGAAGCTTATCGTAATCCCAGACAAGTTCCAATTTCACATTTTTTTCTGCATTTAACTTGTCCACGATTTTCGCAAATACATTTTTAATTTCGTCATTATCCACTTCAGGTATCGTCCGAATATTCCCTTGCATCTTCGCAAGTTCAGGAATACTATTCACTTGGTTCCCACCGGAAATCACCGTTGCATTGTGCGTAAAGTTTCCAAGTAAGGGATTCGTTTCCTTAACGGAAGCCACAAATTTTTCTACTTCGTTATAAAACAAGGCTAAATTATCAATGGCATTGACCCCAAACTCTGGCATCGAACTGTGAGCATTCTTGCCGTAAGAAGTGACTGTATAATTCATTGAGCCTTTGTGGGCATACCAAATCCGTGGACCGCTTGGTTCCCCAATGATGAGGGCATCCAGATCATCCGCATAACCTTCCGATGTAAGTTGTTCTGCTCCTAGCTCTCCAACCTCTTCTCCGACGGTGGCTAACAGTTTTACCTTTCCTGGTAAATTTTTCTTTTCATCTTTCAGTTCAATCATCGCGATCACCATCGCCGCAAGTCCTGATTTCATGTCTGTTGAGCCACGTCCGTAAAGTTTTCCATCTTTTTCCGTCGCTTCAAAAGGTGGGTACGTCCATTTTGAAGGATCCCCCGCATCCACGACATCCATGTGACCAGAAAGTCCCAATACTCGGTTCCCGCCATCGCCGATTTCACTGACTAAGCTAGCGCGCTTTTCCGCGTACTGAACTTTTTTCGAGTCAATTCCGTGTCTTGAAAGTAATTCTCCTAAATAGTTGGCCACTGCTTCTTCGTTTCCATTCGTTGAATCAATGTTTATGATATCCTTTAGAATCTGCAACCTTTCTCGTTGTTCCATGTGATTACCTTCTTTCTTTTAGTCTCCTTTCTACTTCCCTATTCACTCATTTTCAAACCTGTTTACTATATGATTTTTAATGATTTGCGTAAGAAATAACCGCCAAGTTTTTCTAACTTTTTTATATAAGCCAATACGATTTTATTTCCTTTACTTTTGCTGTTTTCAAAGTACTAGCGAATAAATAAACGTAACAAAAATCGATCACTTGCTCGTTCGCCAAAAAAAGTTGACCATTAATCGCTGATCCTTTACCATGCGTCAAAACTTGATCTACTTCCACCCGGCAGATTTCATTCGTCCTTTTCTTTTGCAAATAACTAAGTACATCATCAATTCCCACAATCGTTCGTTTTTCATGAAGATATTTAATCTGAATATCAGGAGCCGCGTGTTCCTTGACTGCTTCCTCTGTTTGCTTTAATAAAGCGATCGTAAAGTCGGCCACGATTTTTTTCCGAGGTGCATTTTCACAACTTTTTGGTAAATAAATTTCCATTTTCCAAATCCCTCACTTTCTTGCTATAAAAAAACAGCTTAGATTTTTTCTAAGCTGTTCGGCGGTTATTTTTGCGTTTTTTAAAGTGTCGAAATAGCCAAAAGCATATCAGAGCACCAACTGTCGCCCCGCAGAAATCTAAAATCACGTCCTGCACAAGCGGCGTTCGCCCACCTGTAAAATGCTGATGAATTTCATCACTTGCTGCAAATAAAAGTGGAACGAGGAGCGCTACAAGAAATGCTAAGCGTTTTCTTCCTCCTAAGAGATAAATACCAGCAAATAGCCCCGCTCCCATAACAAAATATGTCATAAAGTGAGCACCTTTTCGAATGAAGAATTCCAAAAATTTGCTGTAGCCTAAGTTCGAAATACTCACTTCTTCTCCAGCGTACATGAATGAGATATGAGACAACGCTCCTTCAAGAGGCTTTCCTGCCAAAACTTTGTCCATCATCGGAACAAGTGATTGCTCATCATAGGTTTGCGAGGAAGACTTCAAAAGTGTTCCCATAATCAATAAAACACAAGCAAAACTTACTATAATCCAAAATTTCTTCGTTTTTAACATCTAATTTCCCGCTTTCAACAGATTCAATTTTTATTATACCATCTGTTTATGAAAGAACCAGAAAAAACTAACTAAATTTTTCTTTTGTTTGTTTGCGCCGATACACGAAGAAATAAATCGAAAGTGGCCACCATAAGATTCCGAAAATAGGATAGATTGCCCAAATGGTTTCGCGCGAAGTAATCACATTGACGACAATAAAAAAGATACTAAGCAATAATGTCGAAATAATCGAATAAGTCAGCAGATACCGTGCAAGCAGGATCGAAAGCGGCCAAAATAAACTAGCAAACGCAGGATAAATCCACCAAATCACATCTGTTGTGACCGCATTAGCAACAATGAAAAACAAAATCAGCCAAATGGTAGCAACGACTGAAAAGCCGCGTGGGAAATAGTTGATGCCAACTGAAAGCGGCCACCACATAATCGCGAACGTTGTGAAAATGCTAAAAGGAAAACTCGGTTCGAAATAAACATTTAGCAAAATATAACTAAGAACAAGTAGCAAACTCGCGAGTGTCGAATAAATAAATGATGCAGCACGTTCTCCCATTAAAATGACAAGAGGCCAAGCGAGAACTGCTGGAATCGCATATAGCACCCACAAATAATTTGGTGTTTCTCTTAAATTTATAATCGTAAGCACTGCTATAATGAGTACACTGCATAAAACAGAAAACAATTTCAAATGGCGACTGCCATCAAGCAAAAAGAATAAAATCGGGACTAAAAGTAAAATAGCCGTATAAAAAGACCAATCTCCTCCAGGAAAAACAAGAAAATTAAGGGCTATTAAAAAACCCGCGATAAGAAACGAACTAAATGCTAAAAACCCTCTTGTACTTTTATCCATGTTATTTCAGCTCCTCTTTTTTGCGATTTAAATAATAAAACATAGCAAGTGGCCACCATAAAACAGCAAAAGTTGGGTAAATGAACCAAATCACTTTAGGTGTATAGTAAAAATTGATAAATACCATCAAAGCAATGATGAGAATACTGCCCCAAATTGAAAATCCTAAGTTTAGTTTTGCAAAACCTAGCTTCTTACTTCCACCAATTTTTAGTTCCTCTTTAATTTCATCAAAATCGCCAAATTCAATAATCACCTTATTGATTGCATCTTCTTGGGATTTACCTTCGTGCATCAAGTCATATACCTTTTCTTCCATGTCTTGCATAATTTCTTCTTTGACTTGCTCAGAACGTTCCGTCTCAGGTACATCATCAAACAACTTTTCTACAAATTCATATATTCTTCTCAATTTTCCCTCTCCTCCAAAAAGACGTTAATCACTTCTTTAATTTCTTGCCATTCTTCAATCATTTCATTCAAATAAAGTTCCCCGCGCCGCGTTAGCGAATAATACTTTCGCTTGCCGCCATGACTGCGATCTCCGTAATAGCTTTTTATCAAGCCCTTTTTTTCGAGCCGTTGAAAAACCGCATAAAGCGTCGCTTCCTTAATTTGAAATTTTTCTTTCGTCCGATCACCAATTTCCTTCGAAATCGCATATCCATAGGAATCACCATCCGAAAGAATCCGCAAAATAATCGAATCCACGTGGCCTCTTAAGATATCACTGCGGATTTTGACCACCTCCCTAAATTACTCTGCCACACATTACTCTATCAGATAGAGTTGATAACATAAAAAAGTTTACCATGTATTACTCTATCTGTCAAAGTAATTTTTATTTTTTTTTTACATTCCTCTGCTAAAACCGCATCACAACAGGCTTACATACAAAAAAGCAGAAACCACAAAGAGTTTCTGCTTTCTATAATAACTATTTACACGGCTTTTTCCTGCGTGGTATCAAAATACTCATGACCAATCTCTAATTTTCGATTCAAAAGCTCACTGACCGTAACAAACTCGTAACCTTGCTTTTTCAGTTGCTTAAGCGTCTCCTCAAGGCCATCCGCCGTTGTTTCGTGGATATCATGCATCAAAATAATTCCCCCATCGCGCGCACTTTTTAGCACTTTATTCGTGACAAGGCGACCACTTTTATATTTCCAATCCTCCGTATCAACCGTCCACTGCGCAAGCGGAAGCCCAATAGCAAGCGCCGTATCATGATGAACCGCCCCATAAGGAGGCCTCATGAGCTCTGGAAAATAGCCCGTTTGTTCATACACCGCCATTTGCGTCTTCAAAACTTGCTCCGAAACCTCGGCGTTCGAAAGCTTCGTCAGTTGCGGATGGCTCCACGAATGGTTACCAACCTCGTGTCCAGCCATCAGTTCCTGCTTCACAAGCCCTGGATTTGCCGTCACCTCAGAACCCAGCACGAAAAAAGTCGCTTTTGCGTGATATTTTTTAAGCAAAGCAAGAACCCGCGGTGTCACTTTTCTGCTCGGTCCATCATCAAACGTCAGTGCAATTTTCTTCCCCGAATTTGCAGGCCTTAGTGGTTTTTCTCCTTCAGTTCCGGGTGCTAAATATTTCGGTTTCACATGCCCCGCCAAATAAGAAAGCGGTACAGCGACGTGCTTCAACTTCGGATGATTTGAAATCGAAATCGGCAGCGTAAGCGTCTTATTCGTGAGGTTGATACTCGTTTCCGAAAGTTGTTCTGGATATTTTGCTTTTCCTAAATCCACCATTTGTTCGAGTGGCAATTTTTTCTGCGCGATAATCGCTTTCTGCATAGCAAGCTTGAGCTCAAGAAGCGCATCCGGATCAGGACTTAGCACCTCGCCAAGCGTAAGCACCTTGCCCGTATCCACGTCCACAAGTTGCTGATCGAATTGTCTTTCTGAAGTTCGTTTGTAACCAAATCCAGCTCGGTCATATCTAATTTTCTTCAAGCGATAGCCTTCCACACCATGTCCAGTTCTCTGTCTATCAAAAATGAAAAACACTAAATTATTTGAGTCATTTTGTTCCATTTTGGCCGCATCCAGTATTTTCTGTTTCAAAGCTTGATTATCCGATTTGTCTTTCAAAATCGGGATAAACATCGTGGTATTTGAATTTTTCTTATTTGTTTGTTCAACTTTATGGAAATTCCCCCGACCAATTTTTTGATCCATCTCCCGTTCAACATCTCTTGAGATTTTTTCACGTGCTTGTTCAAGTTCATGATTTTGGTAAGCAAAGAAACCCCATATAGCCCCAACTACGATTACGAGTGCTGCAAGACTCAGCCAAAGTATTTTACGATTC
This sequence comes from Listeria valentina, assembly GCF_011800755.1. Classification (GTDB taxonomy): domain Bacteria; phylum Bacillota; class Bacilli; order Lactobacillales; family Listeriaceae; genus Listeria; species Listeria valentina. The sequence goes on along the minus strand of NZ_JAATJW010000016.1, from coordinate 14,672 downwards.
ATAAATAACACCTCTTTAACTAAATGAGTTCCCCAACCCCGTCCCATATTATACAGACTTTCAAACAAAAATCCAGCCATTTTCCTAAATTTCATTCGTGGATTTTTATACATTCGGTAAATTGTATATAAAACAAATTTATTATTTTAAAATAAAAAAACACGGAAAAGAAAAACTTTTCCGCATCCATTTAGAATTTTTTAACCAAGTGCCACATCGAGCACCATCATAACAGCAAAACCAGCCATCGTAGCAGCTGTCGCAAGGTCAGTTGAACCTTCCACTTGTGACTCAGGAATAAGTTCCTCCACCACAACGAAAATCATTGCCCCGGCAGCAAAAGCCAGCGCGTATGGTAAAATTGGCGTGACAAACACAACAAGGAGCGCACCAATGACTGCAAAAATCGGCTCCACGATCGCAGACAACTGGCCGTACCAAAAGCTTTTTGCTCGACTAAGCCCTTCCCCGCGAAGCGGAATCGAAACAGCCGCACCTTCAGGGAAATTTTGAATGCCGATTCCAAGTGCTAGCACAACGGCGGTTATGAAGGTCTCCGTATCGCCAACAAGAACAGCACCAAAGGCAACCCCAACGGCTGCACCTTCTGGAATATTATGGATCGTAATCGAAAGGACAAGGAGAATACTCTTATGCAGTTTGGTCTTTGGTCCTTCTTTATCTTTTTCAGGAAACCCAAGATGGAGATGGGGAATTAGTCTGTCTATCAGGCGTAAAAATACGCCGCCCAGTATAAACCCGACAAGCGCAGGAACAAATGAAAAGAAGCCCATTCCTTCGCTCCGCTCAATTGCTGGACTTAATAGCGACCAAAAACTCGCCGCAATCATAACACCCGCCGCAAAACCCAACATCACATTGGTCCATTTTTGATTTAAATCTTTAAAAAAGAAAACAAGAGCTGCACCTAAAGCCGTACAGCCCCAAGTGAACAGTCCGGCCAGTAAAGCCAGCAGGACTGGATTCAAACTTGAAAAATATTCTAACAAAAAAAGCAACCCCTCTGAACAATTTGCGATTCAAAATTGACTAGCTCTATCCTTTATTCTTTCTCTTGATCTCCCTCAAACCCGCGTTTTAGACCTTTAAAGAAGGCACCGCCAGTTTTCCCGATCACTTTGGCTGCTTCAAGCGAGCCATAGAAGGCCAGTTTCGCAGTATCGCCGAGGATTTCCCCTGCTTTTCCTGCCGCGTCTCCTGCTTTTTCTTCTATTTTTTCAGAAACTTCTTTGACTTTTTCTTTGTCAAACATTTTTGGTTCTTCGTCATTTCTTGTCATAACTCGTCCCTCCATTTCTCTTTCCCTCATCATAGCGAAAATCACGCCAAGATTCAATAACAAAAAAAGTACCGTTTCAAAAACGATACTTTTCTGCTTATAAATGGCTTTCGAAATCAAGCTCGTAACCGGGCTCATCAAATGCAATCTCAGTTACTTCATAAGTCAAACGCTTAATATAACTAATCAGCGGTTTCGACATTTCCTCTGCCCGCTCAGCGCCAAGTTCTTCGGCTGCACCAAAAAAGTCGACCACTTGAACGATGCGGCTAATATGACCATTAATTTTAAACCGATCTAGCACAAGTGAAAACGGCATGTCTACTTTAAAAATTTTACCTTCATCTAAAATCGACTTGTCGTCCCCTGTTGGTTCCACTTCATTTAATTGAACTTGAATGCTATTTTCTGCATTTTCCTGTGGTGCTTGAAGCGTTTCAAAGTTAAATTGTTCCACATTGATTTGATTTACTCTAAATTCCAATTCATTCGTCCTCCGTTTCCAAAATATTTCTTTTCCTAATCCATACTTTCATCATAGCGGTTTTACGTATGCTTTTCAAATTTTGCTAGTCCTTCTCGCCAATTTGAAGCCCCGCAAAATGGGACAATTGCGACCCATCCGTTTTCACAAAAAGATCGCGGCTGCAAGCCAGTATACAACAGCTGCCATACAAGCGGAAATCGGCAGTGTAATAATCCACGTCACAAGCATATTCTTTCCTGTGCGCCAGTTCACTTCTTTCTTGTGATTGGCTGTTCCAACGCCCATGATCGAGCTATCAATAACTTGTGTGGTGCTGACTGGAAGGTGTGTAAGCGTTGCGGTCATAATCACGGAAAGCGAGCTAACATCTGCGGCAACCCCTGTGACGGGTTCAATCCGCATAATTTTTGTTCCCACTGTCTTGATGATACGAAATCCGCCGACAGATGAGCCAATCGCCATCGAAGCGGCACATAGAAATTGCACCCAGAAAGGAACGCCTGCGCTTTCTTTCAAAAGTCCACTTGCAACGAGCGCTAAGGTGATCATTCCCATTGTTTTTTGGGCATCATTGGTTCCGTGCGCATAAGCTTGGATAGCTGCCGTAAAAATTTGCGCGACTCGGAAATGACGGTTCGTTTTAACGCGTTTACGATTGCGAAAAATCCATTTAAAGGCTGAGTAAATCAAATACCCAATGGTAAATCCAAGAATAGGTGAGATAATTAGTGCAATAATGATTGTTCCGAATCCAGCATAGTTTAGCGAAGTGAATCCAGCTGAAGCAATCGCCGCACCTGCAATGGATCCAATCAAAGCATGTGAAGAACTGCTTGGCATCCCAATGACCCAAGTTAGTAAATTCCAAATGACAGCTGCCACTAAGCCGCAAAGGACTACAAATTCTCCATTATGTAAAGAAAAGGGATCTACAATATTTCTCGTTAAACCTTCCGCGACCCCAGTAAAAGAAATGGCTCCTAAAAAGTTCATCACAGCCGCCATCATAATCGCTACACGCGGTTTTAGAGCTCGTGTTGAAATACAGGTTGCTACCGCATTGGCAATATCATGAAAGCCATTGATAAAATCAAATGCGAGCCCAACAATCACAATCAAAATTGTGATCAAAATGATCGTATCCATCCGACATTCTCCTCACCCAAAAATTCTCTCTTACACTCTATACCCAAATTCATCAAAAAACAAAAGCCCCTACTTTTTAAGGCAGGGGCAATCGTTTAAAATTCATATCCGCTGTCGTCGCTATCAAATCCGTCTTCATCATAAAATTCATAGTTTTTGTCATAAGTATCTGGATCATGTTGAATTTCATAAAGGAAAGATCCAAATAAACCAAGAACCACAAAAATGCTAAGTATAAAACTAAGTCCTGTCAAAATACAACCCGTGATGAGAAGTCCAATTCCTCTTTTAGGTTCAAGCGATGGCTTCTTCGCAAATAGATAAACAAGCAGCACAATAATCGCGCTTGTAAAAATAACTAATAGACACCATAAAACAGGATTCATTCCCCGACGTTCTGCATCTTTATAAATCCAAATCGCGAGAACAGCACGCGCTGCAAGTGACATTAAACCAACAAATAGAAGTCCGAAGCTAAAAAAAAGTATACCCAATTCATTTCCCCCTTCAAAGTAAAAACTATAGATGAAACTTATTTTTTTGCAAACATTTATGACAAATTTCTTTTTATGCTGCCAAAAATCCGCTTTTCATTTGATATGGCTTTCAAATCTGTAAAAGTTGGTTTGGCAGGCTCCCATTTTCATTTTGTCTATTTTAAGTTTAGCATGCCTTACCAAAAAAAGCTTCAAAAAATTGACTTTTCTATAAAAAAAACGGCTTCCAAAAATGGAAACCGTTTTCTCTCTTATTTCACTTGTCCACGTTCAAATTGCCATTTCAAAAATTCATCGGAAACCATTTTTTTAATGCGCCGCCCAATTTCCTTGTAATCCTTGGTTTCTAGATTAGCCAGCGAAATTCGAACCGACCATTCGCTGCCACCAAAACCGCTCCCTTTTAATAACACCAAGCCGTGTTCTAGTGCAAGACGCATTAAGAAATTAGTAATGCTCGTTTCTTTTTGAAAATCTAGTCCAAATTGTTCACCAAAATGTGTTTTCATCCATTCAAGCAAATCAAACTCACAATAATACGCGGAATCATAATGGTCAAATGGCATTACAAGATCGAGTTCTTCATACAACAACTTTTGCCTGTAACGACAAATGGACTGTGCTTTTTTCTTATATGACTCTTCCTCATCTAACAAGGAAAACAGCGAAAATAAAGCCATTTGCACTTGTTGCGGCGTGGAAAGACCTGCCGCATGATTCAGTGCGACTTCCCTGCTGTCTGCAACAAGGCGGTCGATAAACTTAAACTTTTCTGTTTCTTTTGTAATCACTTCATACCTTATCTCGAGCTCCCGTGTAAATTCTTGTGATAACTGTTTTAATTTAGCGTCAAAAACGTTTTCTTCCGCTAAAGCAATTGTCCCAAGACGCCAACCTGTCGCACCAAAATATTTAGAAAATGAATAAATACAAGCCGTATTAAATGGCAAGACGCTAAAAACAGATTGGAATTTAGGAACAAATGTCCCGTAAACATCATCTGTCAAAATCATCAAATCCGGATTATCCATTTGAACGATATCTTTCAACTGAAGAATCGTTTCTTCCTTAAGCGAGGAAGAACTTGGATTACTTGGATTCACCATAAAAACGGCTTTAATTGAGGAATCACGTAATTTTTCAATTTCCCGCGAATTGAATTGATACGTTAGTCTCCCATCAATTAGTTCAGGCGTCGAACGAATTTGAACCACATCAAACCGGTAACGCGATAGTTGTGGAATTTCTAAATACGGTGTGAAAGTTGGGATCATCAGTGCAATTTTATCCCCTGGTTGCAGTAAAAAGTTGCTCACCAGTGAATCAAATAAGTAACAAATTCCTGCCGTTCCCCCTTCGACGGCAAAAATATCGAATGGACGTTCAAGTCCTTCAAAGATTTCTTTTTCTAAATACGCTTTAATGGCTTTTTCCACATAATTTAAGACCCGATCTGGATTTGGATAATTATCTCCCGTAATTGCATCAACAAATTCAAACAACCAGTCATGCTTATCCGCTCCGAGAACGCGCTCTCCTTTTCCCCAAATCCCGACAAGCAAATTCTTTCCCGGCGTTTCTTTTTGTGCCGCTAGAAATGCTTCAAATCGACCAAGCATCTCCATACGAGCAGGCATTCCAGAAAGTTCACCTTGCCGAACTCGCTCCATCTCCGAAACTACAAATAAGCCAAGTAAGAAAAACGCTTCGCGCGGCGCGGCCGCTGTCCAATTCAGGTTCCCCCTGCCCGCATTGAGTGGCACGCTATTTTTTACGGCTTTTTTTGCACTTTTTTCTAGAAATAGCCCTAGTTCAAACGGGCTAAGATTTTCCGCTTCTTTTACAGAAAACATTGATCGCTCCTCTTTCCTTTTGGACTAACGCTTCAGTCACCAATGTGAAATTGTGAACCTAATCTTTTCTCTTCAAAAAAAATCACAATCTTTTCCCAGTCGCCACCACTTCCTCTTCACAAAGATATGTTGAACAGACTAAAAGTAAGCGCTTTCTCTAAAAACATTATAACTGACATCGAATGTTATGTACACCAAAACAAATCTTTTTTCACAAAAAAACTTTGTGAAATCTGTTCACATAAAAAAGCGAGCCATAAAGGCTCGCCATTCTAACTCAGCGTGCAATCAAGACGCTGCATTTCGCATGTTGTACCAAGTAAGATGAGACACTTCCCATCATCATTTTTTCCACACGATTTAACCCCGTGGCTCCACAAACGAGTAAGTCGGCGCCAAATAGTTCAGGGATTTCTTCTGCTAGTAATTTCTTTGGATTTCCTCTTTCAAGAAAAGTTCCTACAGATTGAATCCCTTCCGCTTCCGCCTTTTCTTGAAAACCACGAAGCACCGTTTCCATTTCCTCGCGAAGTTCTTCTTCCCAAGTCGTTCCTTCTACCGTAAAACTAGGAAAAGAGCGCGTATCAATAACTGCTGCCATCGCAAGAGAAGCTCCCGTATCTTTTGCAAGTTTCACTGCATCCGTAAACGCTTGTTCCGCTTGCTCTGATCCGTCTATTGCCACTAAAATTCGTTTATAACTAGCCATATTAATCTCCCCCCACTGATTCATTTTTAACGTTTCATTATTCTATACCTAAAATCGGCTCACTTAAAACGTCATAAAAAAAGCTGACTTCATTAAAAAGTCAGCTAAATCTTTAAATCGAACAGCTTCCGCCTTCACAGCCTGGCCCTTGCGTTTCTTTAATTTCCGCTTTCGTTCCGCCTGCGCGCTCAAGCACTGTCACAAAGCTTTCAACAGGTTGCGCACCAGAAACTGCATATTTTTCATCAATCAAGAAAAAGGGGACGCCCGTTACACCATACTCGACCGCCTCAGTTTCATCGACGCGGACTTGTGCAAGATACTCCTTCGAATGGATGATTTCCCGTACTTTTGTTTCGTCAAGTCCTGCCTTACCGGCAAGCTCCACCAAGGTTTCCTCGTCATTTAAAAAGGCCCCCTTCGTGAAATAAGCATCCATGCCAATCTCAACGAATTCCAATTCTTTCCCAACCGTTCGCGCATATTGAGCAATGCGGTGCACAAGAAATGTATTCGCAGGTTTCATTCGATCAAAATCATAATGTAGCCCTGCCACCTCTGCCATTTCCCCGATTTGCGCATTCATTTGTTTGGCTTCATCGAGCGACTTTCCGTATTTAGCCGCAATTGCTTCATGGATGGACTGATCGGTTTGAATCGGAGCATCTGGATCTAGTTCAAAGCTGCGAAAAACGATATCAATATCTTCACGACCCGTTTTTTGGATCGCCTTTTCTAAATTTTTCTTGCCAATATAACAAAATGGACATACAAAATCTGACCAAACTTCAATTTTCATTGTTTCTCCTCCGTTACAACTTATTTAAAGTAAGTATATAATTCTTTATAACTTAAAACGAGAAGAGAAACAATTTTTCTGCTTAGAAGTTTTGAATTAAAAGAATACCTGCAATCATAGCTAGCACGCCGATAATGCGGTAACGGTTGATTGGATGCTTGATTACGCCAAAAAAGCCAAAATGGTCAATAATTAGCGCGATCACCATTTGTCCACAAATGGCTAAAACAACAGTCATTGCGGATCCTAAAATCGGCAAAAGTAAGATATTGGATGTCACAAAAACAACACCCATAATGCCACCCGTGAATACCCAAAACGGAATTTTGCCGACGCCACGCACTTTGAAAGTGACTCGTTTTTCGATAATCAAACAAATGAGGAATAATAAAATCGTTCCCACTAAAAATGAGATGAAAGAAGCGAGAAACGGTGAACCAACGGCCACCCGTAGTTTCCCGTTAATCGAGGTTTGTATCGGCGAAAACATTCCGGCAATAAACCCCATCAGCATAAAGAGAAACATCGTTTTTGGCGCTTGTCTTTCCATATTGGTTCGCCTCCCTTAAAAGCGTTGCATCAGGAAAACGCCAAAAAACATCAGCGCCATTCCGAGCAGCCGTTCTAGATTTAGTTCGTGTACCGGCAAGTTAAACCAGCCAAACTGGTCGATCAAAATCGCCATCACCATTTGCCCGCAAACCGTCACCATCACTGTAAGCGCCGATCCGAGTCGTGGCAAAAGTAAAATATTATTGGTTAAAAAGATAATACCGAGCGCGCCGCCGCCAAACCAAATCCACCACGGATTAGCAGCAATCGCTTCAGGAATGATCCCAAAATTGTGAAAAGTTAGCAGTGTAAGTATCAAAAGCACCGTACTTCCAACAGCAAATGAAATAAAAGAAGCAATAAACGGCGACTGCGTGTAACCTTTTAAACGGTTGTTTACAGAGGTTTGAACAGGGAGCATCATTCCCGCAAGAACCCCAGCCATAACATAGAAAATAATCAACTTCGTGTCCCTTCTTTCTGCTTTGCATACCTTTTCATTTTATCGGGTGCGAGCTTCCTTGGCAACATAATTTTTCTTTTTTACAAATTAACGTGTTCCAAGCTCTTTAGCTTGGAACACGTTAATTGATGATATCTTCATCCCGCTTGGTTCCTGCTTCCAAGTTCCTTTTCCAACTTTCTCGCTCTTCATCTGTAAGCCGCTTATAATCAGTAATTTCTGCAACAATCTTTAGCGGATACGCACTGCGGTAAGATCTTGTCGGATTCCCAGGGAATTTTTTATCCGTCACATTGGGATCATCTTCAAAATCGCCAGTCGGCTCAACTTGGTACACATGTTCCTCACCTTCCCCACGTGCTAAAGCCGCCGCAAGACTTGCCCCATCTTTTAAAGCGGTAAAGTAAATATGATTCATGACGACATTGGGGCGATAATTCGAACGAAAACCTGGATTTAAATAATCACCGATTTGAAGTTCAGCTTTTGTTCCATGATAAAATGGACCGTTTTCCTGTATTTGCTCTGTCATTATGCACTCCTTCTCCTTCCATTTCTCACCAAATCGCTCTCGTTTGTAATTTCTCTCTGCTTTTTTATTATAATCGCCTTGCCTTTAAATTTCACGTTTTTATTCATGATAAAAATCGCGCGCTTAAAAACCAACAAAACTGAGCTCAAACTAAAAAACGCCTGATTTCTCAGGCGTCTAAAGTCATAGCATTGATTGCTACGATGATCGTACTTAGTGACATCAAAATCGCACCAACGGCTGGACTCAAAAGAATCCCAATTGGAGCTAAGATACCGACAGCTAGCGGAATTGCTAGAATGTTGTAACCAGCTCCCCACCAAAGGTTTTGAATCATCTTGCTATGCGTTCTTTTAGCTAGGCGAACAAATTTCAAAATATCTTGCAAGTTACTATTCGTTAAGACAACATCGGCAGAGTCAATCGCAATATCTGTTCCTGCACCAATTGCCATACCGATCGAGGCTCTCGCAAGAGCCGGAGCATCATTAATTCCGTCTCCAACCATCATCGCTTTCTTGCCCTCATCCGTGTAACGTTTTATGATTTTTTCCTTATCATCTGGCAGTAATTCGCTGTAAAACTCCTTGATATCCAGGTAATGAGCGACCGCTTCCGCAGCATCTTTATTGTCTCCCGTTAACATCACGGGTTCAATTCCGACTTCTCGTAAGCTCGTAATAAAGTTTTGTGCTTGGTCCTTCAAAGTATCCCCCATCGCGAAGAAAGCGACTAACTCATCATCAACGAGTAGAAACGAAATCGTATTTCCTTGCGCTTGATATTCTTTTAATTTTTCTAGTTCAAAGTTTAGCTTGCGCCGTTCGATTTCTTTTTGATTAACTAAAATGATCTCGCGGCCTTCTACTAATCCTTTCACGCCAATTCCTTTCAATGTAGCAACGTCTTGTGCTTGATAAGCTTCGATTTTTTCAGCTTTCAAGTAATTCATGACGCCAACAGCTAGAGGATGGTTTGTTTGAGATTCCAAAGCACCAATATATTTTAGTGCTTCTGTTTTGTCCATCTCAGCCAAAGTTTCAACACCTGTTACAGTAAATTTACCTTCTGTTAGCGTTCCCGTTTTATCAAGGAAAACATAATCCAACTGATTTCCTTGTTCTAAAGCTTGACGACTTTTTAGTAACAAGCCATTTTTAGCAGCTATCGAAGTTGAACGAGCGATAACTAAAGGAATAGCTAACCCTAATGCGTGCGGACATGCGATAACAAAAACCGTTACCATTCGGTCTAGCGCTTGTGGTAAGTCAGCTGCAATCAACCAAATAATGAAAGCTAAAATCCCTGCAACTAAAGCCACATAAAAGAGCCACTTAGCAACCTTGTCCGAAACCGACTCTAATTTTGATTTTTCTTGTTGTGCTTGTTTGACCATCGTCATCACTTTGGCCAAATAGCCATCTTCACCAGTTCCGGTTACTTTCAATTGAATGGTCCCATCGCCGTTAACAGAACCTCCGATGACCGTCTCACCGACGTTTTTCTGAACGCCCTTCGACTCTCCCGTTACAGCGGACTCATCCACAATCGTTGAGCCATTCGTGATCACACCATCTGTTGGCATCTTATCCCCTGCACGAACAAGTAAAATATCCCCGTGATGAACATCTTGCAATTTCACTTTTTTCGTAGAACCATCTGCTTCCATTTTGTTAACTTCATCTGGCAACAATTCCGCCAACTTCTTAAGCGTGTTACCCGCGTTAGAGATAGCGTTCATTTCTACCCAATGCCCCAAAAGCATAATCACAATCAACGTTGCAAGTTCCCAGAAGAAATCCATCACATGGTCATTCGGATTGACTTTATTTGCAATAAACGAATACAAACTATAGACATAAGCAACCGAGATCCCCATTGCGATCAAAGTCATCATCGCCGGACTCTTCATTTTCAGTTCCATTTTAGCTCCACTGAGGAATGGTTGCCCACCATAAATGAAAAGAATTGTCGCTAAAATGAGTACGACCCAATCCGAACCGGGGAAAGTAAATTGAAAAGGTAGCTGCATTCCCATCATCGGCGAGAAAACAATGATCGGAATCGCTAAAATAAGAGAAATCCAAAATTTTTGTTTGAAATTCCCCATGTGCATCGAATGGTCCATTCCTCCACTGTCCATATCATGGTGATCGTGGCCACCAGCCGAATGATCCATTTGGCTGTGATCATGTCCCTCGTGATTCATGTTCATTGTTTCTTCCTTTTGTTTTTCGTGTTTCATCACAAACTCCTCCTACTATTTTCACTAACACAAGCTAAATAATCCATCAACTGTTGATATAACCTTATCAACTTGTAATCCTTACTCATTCCCTTCACTCTCAGCTGGTTTTATTTTCTTGCAGGGGAGTGATTCCGTTCCTCTTTCTTGGGAATAGAGTTGCACTCAATACCTTGGACCGTTTTCTTATTCGCTAGTTGCTTTTTGATTCGCTCAACATCAGTATCCGTTAACCCCGCTTCTGTGACTAAATCCATGATCGCCTCTCCGATCCGTTTTACACATATATGGGAAAATAAATTTTCTGTTGTGCCTTTAACAGTATATCCCCTTCACGAATGGCAGGATGATAGATGGATTTTTTACCAACTGACTCAGTTCGAACTGCACTTTTGTTTACAATTGTAAACTATATTTACAGTCTACAATTGTAGTCGTTTATTGTCAACCAATACAAACAAAAATTAATTTTCTTTTTCAAAATTACTCTTTAATTTATCAATCAAAAAAATCACATTGTGATAAAAAGCTCGTCTTTCCTTATATACAAAGCCTTTCCCTTTTTCGAGATTTTCATAACTCTTTCTTTAAATTTGCTTAATTTAGTAAGATTCAAAAGTTCACAAATAAGTCACATAAAACACTTAATTAGTTTCTTTAAGAAGATCGTAATCTAGGTTCCTATACTAAAATGTTACTTGCACGCGTGTTGATATTTAAAATTTACTGTTTTTCGCTTTAAGGATAGAACTTAAGCCTTTTTACACATAAAGCTTATGTCATAACTGAAATTACTGTTGTTTAAACGGACGTTTTATGAGCAAATGTTGTACTAAATATTCTAAATAAAGCAATCCAGCACTTCCAAGGGGAGACGCTAGATTGTAAGAATTTATGTGTTTGAAAAAAGCTTGTGTATAAAGCGTCCCTTTTATGCACAAAGATACCACCATAGACTGGAAAGGATCAATTTTATGTTTTATGAAACCGCTGAGTTTAGAGAGTGGCACTCCACCTCTTGGAACGCCACTCTCTATGAACCTGATCAAATTTGCTACAAAAGTAGCGCAGCAAACGACAACAAAGTTCTACTGATTCGTCAAGGCATTGTTTTAGTCCAAGCCACCAATCGGCAAGGAGAAAAGGTCAACACAGAGATTCTTGTAGAAGGAGATCTTCTGAATTTAGAAGCTTTAGTAGACGATTCTTATACATGGGAAATCCCTCATTTCATCCAATATCAAGTTGTTGCGGTCACTCCAGTAAAAATTTATGAGATCGAAAAGGAATTTCTATTATCGCATTTGTATGTGGAACCTAGAAAATATCACCACCTATTCGAGCGCACCATTGTACAGCTGGCACACATTTCCCTTTCAAATTTCATCTCCATTAAAAACAGTCAGTTAAAAGTTGCTTGGGCGTTGTTTCGCGTAATTGGAAAAGTTGGTGAAGTTTCTGATCTAGATCCAGAGCTTGTTTTTATCCCTCCATTTGTCACACAAACATTTATTGCCCAACTAGCCAACTCAGGTAAAGCCAGAACGAACGAGGCGATCAAGGAACTTTTAGGACTCGGAATCGTTGCTCACTGGAAACCAAAATGCAGATTAATCCATGTAGGAAATTTAACGAACTATTTAAAACAAGAAATTAGTGATCAGTAAGATAAAACACGGCCGCTCGTAAATCTAACAAGAAAAACAAATAAATTTTTATCATTTCAAAATTTAGGAGGCTAATTCCATTGAAAAAAAACCAAATTCGCTTTACCATTTTTTCACTCGTTCTAGTTCTAGTCATTAGCTTGGTGTTGCCATTTGGCGGGACAACTAAAACACAAGTAGACGCTAGTACGAAAAAGAACATAAAACCAGCTATTGAAAACACGATTACTGAGGTAACAGATCCGAAGCTATTGGATCGTTTTAATCATCTTCAATTCGGGAAAGGATACTGGCAGCCTGTAACTTCTGACAATCAAAGAGGGCCGCGTGCTATGTTTGAACAAACTGAAGTAGATGAAAAGGGCTATTTCTCATATTATACTGGAACAAAATACGGAAGAGTTACGCAAAATCAAACTTCTTCCCGTAAAACGATTGAATTTTTAGTTGACGGCGTGATGGGATCTCCAAACGGAACATCCAATGTAGGTGCGATTCAAACTATTCCTACAATAAAAGGACATCGTTATCAACTTTCTTATCAAGGATTGGCTAGTGAAGTTAACAAAGAAGCGTCTGCTGATCGACTGGTCAACCCGCAAATCCCCTTCGAAGACAGCCCTATTGGCTCATCTGGTAGAGGTGGGAGTACCCTTGTTGATCTTTATTTGTCCCAAACAATAGCTAACAAACCAGATTTTCGGGAAGCAGAAGCTGAATCAAACTTGCTCAAAACTATGTCTTTCACTGGAACAGGGGAAGAAGTGACTATTTTAGTCGGCGCAATGCCAGATATACAGGGAATTTCAAGTGTTTCTTACAGCCATTTAGCTGTCCTTGATCTCGACCAAGGCATTGAAGAAGTGCGGACGGGCGTGGATGGTTTGTTTACAGATGATACGCATTCGAAACTCCGTTTACCAGTTGTTCAAGAAGATCTGGATGCGGTTCAGAATCAAATTGATTTAGATCTCATTTTAGATCCGCTCGTCAAAGATTTTTATCAAAAAGAACTCGATAAAGCCCAAGCGCTTCATGATGCTGTGGATCCTACGATTCAAATCGAGTCACTCGTGGATAATCCAAAAGATGAACACAGCTACACGCTGATCGGAAAATCCTATCCAGATGCTTTAATTCGCTTTGAAGGCGTGGCGACGCTTCCAAATCCAACGATGCCAAGCGACAATCCGCGTGTACAAGCTTCTTATCATGTTCGCACAGATGCCCAAGGAAACTTCCGGATGGCGCTTCCGAAAGGAAAGTTCTTTCATGCCGGCGAAGTCGTGACGGGAACGAGTATGATCCACGGGAAAACCGCGACCACACAAGTAACCGTACAAGATGTTGTGGCGCCAAAAGCGCCTACATTAAATCTAATCCGAGATCAAGATGAAGCCTTTACCGGGCAAGCCGAAGCAGGCACTACGGTATCTATTTTAGATGCGAAACAAAAAGAAGTGGCAAAAGCGAAAGCCGGCACCGATGGCCAGTTTTCTGTGGCGATTCCTACTGACAAGCAGCCACTCACGCCTTATGTGGATTATGTAGCAGTTGCGACAGATGACGCCGAGAACAAGAGCCCGATTTCGAATAAGCAAACGGTACAAGATACAACGCCGCCTGAAGCGAAAGCCGTGAAACACACATTCCAACAAGGGGATGCCCCGCCAAAAGATCCAAGTCACCTTCTGCGGGATATCTATGATAACGCAGGCGTGGAGCCGGACAACTTAACCGTGACTTATGAAACCAAACCTGATTTTACCCAGTCAGGTTCGCAAGTGGTGACAGTGAAACTGGAGGATAAAGCTGGCAATCGTACGCTAATCCGCGTTCCAGTCGAAATCATTGCTCGTGAAAACGGCGGCGGAAGTCATACCGAAAACGGGAACCCGACTGCAGGAAACGGGAATGCGCAGCACATCGGTGGTTTTTCGCTACCGAGCACGGGTGACCGGGGGATGCCTTGGACAGTGGCTTTAGGAGCCTTGCTTCTTTTGGCTACTTCGACTATGCTCATTTCCCGCCGCAAAAAACGGGAATAATTATCATTCAAATTTTTACTCTATTTTTAGTTTAATACGAGTTTGGGACATGAAATAAAAAAGAACAGAATCGTCAAGCAAGTCATTTTTACAAATGGCTTCATTGAACGATTCTGTTCTTTTACTTTTGGCTCGTTAGTTTCATATATAATAGCGGATAAGGATTACCTTGTTCGTCGCAATCCGTTCTTTTATATATTTCAAATCCCATGTATTCATAAAAGCCTTTAGCAAGTGGATTTTGCTCGTTAACTGTCAAATTATTAATTGAATACTTTGCTATCCCATATTTAAGTAAATTGCATGTATCCTAATAAAGTAGACACCTTTTTTGATATACTAGTAAATAAATAGACACAAATGTCGAAAGGACT
>NZ_JAATJW010000165.1 GCF_011800755.1 Listeria valentina | reverse complement strand
TTATCACTCCTATTTTTAATTAACAAGAGATAAAGAATTTCTCTGAATAAATTCATCACACACCGGAAGATAATTTATAAAATATCAATTTTCGCCTGACCAATTAATCTATTTTTTCACAAAGAAAGGGGAGAACCCTTCAACAGCTGTTTTTCCAAAGTCACTTTTTAAACTTACAATGTCAAGAATTTCTCCCTTATTTAGGTATTTGGAAAAAGAAGTTAATTCTTTTAAAATACTTTCATCACTAGTATCAATGACTAATAAATAACTCTTATTTACTTTTCCACGGATTAATTGAAGCAGAAATGCAGCGTTGATTACTGGACTTTTCGTAAAATAGCGAGTTAGTTTACTCATTAACTTTTCTGGGAGCTCATTAGGTATACCAAATGATACAATTTCATTTTTCATTATATTAGAATCTTCACTAATAAAATTTAAAGTCTCTCTACTTATAACTAAATTATCACTGTAAGGATTGATTACAGTTCCATAAAG
>NZ_JAATJW010000164.1 GCF_011800755.1 Listeria valentina | reverse complement strand
AGTTTTAACTGAATGCTCTATGTCTAAACACATTTGTAACAAGGCATATCTTAATCTCATATCCAATATTGCCAAGTCGGCCAAGTAAGCAAACTCCAAATCTATATATTTACCACTAGCGTCTTTTTTATAATTCTTTCGATAGGCGCCTAACTTATAATAATAATTGTTCTCCATCAAAATTTTAGTGGCTTCCATCTCACTAGTTAGCTGAAATTTTATTCCTTTTTCATGCATTTTATCAATGAGTTCTTCATAAGTAAGTAATTTCTTTTTTTGTCTATGTTTCAATTGTTAGTCATCCCTTTATAGTTTATATAAATACTATATATAAAAAGTTGGACGAAATAGCAATTCTACAGATATTTAGTAAAGTCGAATGATATTTACTTCCATTTAACTTGTAGCCATTTACTTCTTCTTAAATAATCCATAAAATTATTTTGATGAAAAAGTTAAATTTCATTGAGCGGTTTTTTTGGGGGGAATAAACGATAAATAA
>NZ_JAATJW010000163.1 GCF_011800755.1 Listeria valentina | reverse complement strand
ATCACATCCGCCGCATTGTAACCTCGAATATCTACATTCTGGCTGGCGAAGTAACAGCTATTCACATCTGCCTTACAGGCATCAATAAACACGGCTGTAAATGGATCCATTGCTTTTGTGCTATAGGCCATTCTGCATTTTTGCACGCGAACAAATCCACAACGACTTGCGCGAATGAAATAATTCTTAGTAGTCCCTACCGTATTTGTTTCCTCAAGACCAGAAATATATACGCTTCCTACAATGTCTTCTAAATAAAGACTTCTCACTTGGATTCCTGTTGAGCCTTTTGATGGATCAACCGTTGCGTAGTTTGTAGATAAAATATTAATTTTAGCGCCATTAATATTTGTCATCACAATATCTTCATCGTATTTTCCGGGATTGAGCCAAATATAAACGGTAGTGCTCAACAATCGCGGCAACATCGAAACGGCTTTTGTAACCGTTTTAAATGGGCTATCAATTGCACCTGTTCCGTTTACGTCATCACCCTTACCAGAATCCACAAAGTATTCAATTGTTCCTTG
>NZ_JAATJW010000162.1 GCF_011800755.1 Listeria valentina | reverse complement strand
GATGCGACAGATGAAGAATTAGCGCCATACATCCAAGATGGCGGAATTCCAAACCAAGCGGACTTGAACTTTGGGAATGCTGGAGATACGATTCACTCCGAAGTACCAACCGTGATGCCGCCAACACCTGAAAATCCAGAAACACCTAATTCGCCTAATCATCCAAATGATCCACCGAAATCTATTCAACCAGATTCTGTTCAAGGCACTTTGCCAAAAACTGGAGATCAAATGGAGTGGGGTTGGGTGCTGATAAGCGGACTACTCTGTTTGGGGATTTTGAAATATGCATGGAGACGCAAAGAAAACTAAATAACTAACAGGCTTCCTAGACCATCAATCCAAGGAAGCCTGTTTTTTTACAAGGAGAATTTTTCATCAAATAAGGAAGATCACGTTAACAGCTATTATTTTTGTAACTTTATGATGAATGGTGTATGCCTATCTGAAAAAGAGAAATGATACAGATTCAAGATGACTATCTGTTCAATCAAGATGATGGATGTATCTCTTTAAAATAGTGAAAAAACTATATAGAAATATTTAAAATGGAAGAGATTTTTCAAAACTTTACGGAAAACAAATAAAAATTGTCTAATTTAGAATAGTCAATTTCTCGTATTGAAATTAGAC
>NZ_JAATJW010000161.1 GCF_011800755.1 Listeria valentina | reverse complement strand
TTAGAATATATGTATAAGCTAACAACAAACAACTTTTTCATTCTTTCCCTTTTTTGAATGAAAATCCCAAAACTCCCTTTTTGATCGATGCGGTTTACTCCCTTTTTCCACATCGGTTTTTTTATGCCCAAAAATCTGAGAGAATTCTTTTGTTTTCTTAGTGGTTTATTATAGCATTCCAAGTTCATTTTATTCTGAGCGAGTTAAGATATATTTGTAAGTTAACAACAAGAAGAATTTTTTCATTCTCCCTTTTAAGAAGAATGACTATCCAAACTTCTCTTTTGGTCGATGTGGTTTTCCTTCCTTTTTCCACATCGACTTTTTTCTGTACAAAGTGAAAGAAAGCTTTTTTGATTCTTAGTAAACTTTCATAGAACTCCAAGCAGACTTTTTTCTTAGGCGGTTAATATGTATTTATAAGCTAACAACAAGCAAAACTTTTTCATTTTCTTTCTCCCAAGAAATGAAATCCCAAAACTCCCTTTTTTGACCGATGTGGTTTTCCTCCCTTTTTCCACATCGGTTTTTTTGTACAAAAATGAAGGAAAGTTTTTTTATTTCTTAGCAAATTATCATAAAATTCCCAGCTGGTTTTATTCTAAGCTGGTTAGAATATATGTATAAGCTAACAAC
>NZ_JAATJW010000160.1 GCF_011800755.1 Listeria valentina | reverse complement strand
TCATAACAAAATACACTCCTTCTAAAGTGAACTAGATTTTTTATTCCTAGTGTCTACTTTATAGGGAGTGTATCAATGATTGTGTACGCCTATTTTTTTGTGCATGTATACGCGAGTCTATTTTGGATGTTTAAAAAAGCATGTGGTTATAGGGATTCCCTTTTTTGCCCTACATGTATTATTTGAAAGCTAGGTTGTTTTTACTCTTTTACAAATGAATTTTCATTCAGTCAAAAGATAACTTTTTCCCGCTATTTGACACGAAAGTTCAAAAATTAGACACAATTATCTATAAAAAATGTGCTATAGTATAATTGTAAGAAAGATACATAAAATAGGAGATGAGTTTCATGTCTGGACAAATCAGAATGACCCCTGCCGAGTTACGCGACCGCGCGAAAACATACGGCACAAGCACACACGATATTGAACAAATGTTGCAACGTTTATCGCAAACACAAGAACAACTTCGCAGTGAATGGGAAGGGCAAGCATTTGCACGCTTTGACGACCAATTCAATCAATTAAAACCGAAAGTAACCGAGTTTGCGAATTTGATGGATCAAATCGAACAACAACTCCAAAAAACTGCCAGTGCAGTGGAAGAGCAAGACCAACAATTGTCCCAGAACTTCGGATTTTAATGTTAAAACGGTGCCTCTTATTGTATACTATAAGAGGCATTTCTTATATAAACAGAAAAGGG
>NZ_JAATJW010000015.1 GCF_011800755.1 Listeria valentina | reverse complement strand
AGAAGTCCTGTTTGGCTTCTTCTTTTTCCATTTTTATAGAAAAAAACGCCCATCCCTCTTCTTTCTCATGGAGGGATCGGCGTTTTTCGACAGTCTGGCACGTGACTCCTCGTCACGTGCTTTTTTATTAATTTCCACCAAACCAGCCGCTGATTTCATCTGTCACTTTGCCGCCAAATTCTTTAACTTTGCCAGCACCTTTTTTGATCGTTTCTCCAGCTTCACTGGCCTTGTCTTTCACCGAATTCCAGAAATCATTGCTTTCTTCTTCTTTTTTCGCTTCATCTGCTTTTTTCTTCTGCGTTATCTGGGCAGCACTCTTCGTTGCAAAGTCCTCCGGTTTCAAGTATCTCAGACCACTCTTCATGACATAGTGCGCCAAGTTTGCCACACCGCTTGAACTATTCGTTTTCAAATAATGGTTTTCATCCGTTTTGTCATAGCCCATCCAAACAGCCCCAACAAGATTAGGTGTATAACCTACAAACCACTGATCTTTCGTTCCACTCTTATCATCGAACGGCACCTGTGTCGATCCCGTTTTACCAGCCATTTCATAGCCAGCTACAGCTGCATTTTGCCCGGTTCCATTATTCACAACGTCAAGCAGCATCGAAGTCATTTCATTGGATACATCTTCTGAAATAATTCGCTTTGTTTCAGGTTCATGCTCATAAATCGTATTTCCAGATGGATCAACAATTTTGCTAATGACGTAGCCTTCCGTCGGTTTTACACCTTTATTGGCAAATGTTGCATAAGCCGTGGCCATTTCTACTGGCGTTGCCCCTTTGCTCAGTCCACCAAGCGCAAGTCCAAGCGTATCATCGCTTTCTTCAAGTGGGATCCCAAATCGTTCTACGGACTTCATGCCGCGCTTAATGCCAACTTCATTCAAGGTCCAAACAGCCGGCGCATTAATTGACTGTGCCACCGCCTCGTACATCGGAACTTCGCCTTGATAGGTGCCGCTCACATTTGTCGGCGTATAATTACCTTTATAGGTTTTCTTTTCATCTTTCAGCATGGTATCGACATCCCACCCTTTTTCAAGAGCCGGCACATAAGCTGCAAGAGGTTTCATTGTCGAACCAGGTTGGGCACGCATTTGTGTTGCTCGATTGAAGCCACGGAATGTGTGCTCACCACGACCGCCAATCAAAGCTCTAATGCCTCCCGTTGCTGGATCCATCAAGACCGCTCCCGATTGAATCAGTGTCCCGTCACTCGCACTTTGTGGGAAATTGTAATTGTTATCATAGATGCTTTCTAATGACGTTTGATAGTTTTGATCGAGCTCCGTATAAATTTTATAGCCTTTACGCATAATTTCATCTTGCGAAACATCCGCTTTATTCACTGCCTCATTAATGACAGCATCCACATACCACGGATATTTGTTAGCAAGCGGATCGGACGCTTTATTGTTTAGCGCTACTTTAGTATTCCGATACGTATTATATTCACTTTTACTGATTTTTTTATTTTCAAGCATGGTTTTTAAAACGACATTCCGTCTCTCAGTTGCTCGTTCTAAATGTTTGTACGGATCATAAGCACTAGGCGCCTGGAGCAACCCAGCAATCATTGCTGCTTCAGGAACTGTAAGCTCGGAAGCCTTTTTCCCAAAATATTTTTTCGAAGCATTTTCAACGCCCCATTCACCATTACCAAAATAAGAACGGTTTAAGTACATTTCCAAAATTTCATCCTTGGAATATGTCCGCTCAATTTCGCGCGCCATAAACAATTCTTTCGCCTTCCGCGTAAACGTTTGTTCTTGACTGAGGAGCGCATTTTTCGCAAGTTGTTGTGTGATCGTACTACCTCCGCCAGTGATTCCACCAGTTTTTACTAAGCCAAATGCCGACCGGAAAATTCCTTTTAAGTCAAAGCCATTATGCTCATAAAACTTTCGGTCTTCGACAGATACCACTGCATTTTGCACGTTTTTGGATATCTTATCAATTTTGACAAAAGTCGCATCCGTTGACGAAAGCTCCCCTGCCTTGTCGCCGTCTTTGTCATAGACAATTGTGGCCGTTTCCAGACCTTTTTTAAGCGCATCAATATCTGCAGACTTGGCTACAACCGTTAAATAAATAATGAATCCTAAAATCGCAAGTAGTACAAATAAAATAATCCATTTAATTACATGTTTATTTTTCATAAAGCGGCGTAATTTATTCCAAAAAATCTTAAGCCATTTCCAGATAAAGCTGAAAAATTGTTTGATTGATTTTAAAATCAGCTGTTTAAAATTTTCCAAACTTATCTCCTAACTTTCCTTTAAATTTAGTTCCAGTGTCAAATCGCACATTGAACTACGACTATTTTACGCTAAACGAAGAATTTTTTCTACCGCCCTAAGCCTCATTTTTTTCTCTTCCCATTTTCCTATGCCAAAATAGCTGAAAATAAAAAAGATGTTTCCCAAAAAACGAAACTGGGTAGACAACAAGTATGGACAGAGGGACTTTTTAGAAAGGCCTGCACAAAGACAACACGGAAAGGAATTAAAAATGCCAAAAAAATTGATTTATTTCTTGTCACAATCGCATATTCGCAGCTTGATCGCGGAAGCGTGGGCGAAGAAACTCAAACTTCCTGATGTGACCTTCATCAGCGGTTCTTGGCTTAAGGCTCGCAAAACACATTTTGTGTCTGAAGCGCTTCAAGAGTTTGCAATCGATACTCCGAGTAGTTTGTCTTATGTACCTAGTCAAAAACTTCTGGCAAAGGCCGATTTAATCATCACAATTTATGACTCCACTTATGAAATCGCGCCGCACTATCCAGAAGCACTTCAGAAAAAAGTTGTCTACTGGGATATCAAAGATCCAGAGCATGCTAAGAGCACTCATTCAAAATGGGCGATATATCAGGAAATTTGCGAACAAATTGCCGTTCTTGTTAAGAGTTTAAAGAAACAGTTTATTGAAGTTTAAATTTGTCTCTCCGAAACATTTCGGGGAGATTTTTGTATTGGAGGGCATTTAAATTGGAAGGCTATCAAGATATTAAAAAAGGAGAAAAAGCAGCTTTGCTGAGTATTTTAGCCTATCTATTCTTAGCTGCAATCAAAGTAATTGTTGGGTTACTTGGGCATTCTGATGCTCTTTTCGCCGACGGATTAAATAACACGACCGACGTGATCGCCTCAGTCGCCTTATTGATCGGACTTCGAATATCGCGCATCCCGCCCGATGCCGATCACGCTTATGGGCATCGCAGAACGGAAACGATTAGTTCGCTCGTCGCTTCTTTCATCATGCTACTCGTCGGTCTCGAAGTTATTTTTAGTTCCGTATCTAACTTATTTAAAGGAAATTTTGCTGCACCCAATACTTTGACAGCCATTGTTGCTTTTTTCTCCGGCATTTTCATGTTCGGTATTTACCTTTATAACATTCGTCTTGCGAAAAAAATCGAGAGTCAAGCAGTAAAAGCTGCCGCACTGGATAATCGCTCCGATGCTTTGGTAAGCTTTGGCGCTTTTATCGGCATTATTTTTGCACTATTTGGTCTCCCTTGGGTTGATGCGGTGACAGCACTTCTTGTTGGTATTTTGATCGGTTATACCGCAGTCAAGATTTTCTTCGATGCCGCACACAGTTTAACAGATGGTTTTGATGTCTCAAAACTTGAAACCATCCACGCTCTTGTTCACGACGTAGCAGATGTGAAAGAAATTAAAGATATCAAAGCTCGCTTCAACGGAAATCGCATTTGGATTGACTTAACCGTCGCCGTTGATCCCGATTTAAATGTCGTTCGCAGTCACGAAATAACGGAACAAATTGAGCAAGCCATTCGTTCTAAATTTCCAACAGCTTATACGCTTGTTCATATTGAACCCTTTTTTGAAAAGTAAAAGATTATTGTGTTCTTTTTCATTCTCCATTATAATTTAATTAACTTTACCATTTCGGAGAAGGAGGGGATTTTCGAATGGGGCAGTGCAACTAATTTTAAATTTAATTCATTATCCATCCAGTAGGCACTTCGCTTTGAGAATTTTCTCCTCTCAGCCAGACAGCCTACTTCTTTCTAAAAATTAAGTTTACCTAGGAGGTGGCAGTCATTTATAGATTCTTTCTATAAAATGACCTACGATTGATACTTACCATTAAATTTTTAATCATCGCACTTTTGATCGGCGTTTCGGCTTTTTTCGTAGCTACTGAATTCGCGATTGTTAAAATGCGACCAAGTCGACTCGATCAGTTGATAGCAGAAGGAAGTAAACGCGCAAACTTGGCTCGTTACATCTATAATCATCTAAATGCATACTTATCAGCTTGTCAGCTTGGAATCACGATCAGTTCACTTGGATTAGGTTGGCTCGGGGAATCAACTGTTGAAGCCGCTCTACATCCACTTTTTGAACTCTTACATGTACCAAGTTCAATTGTTACATTGCTTTCTTTTGTGATCGCTTTTATTCTCATCACATTCTTGCATGTTGTTGTCGGAGAACTTGTTCCAAAAACGCTTGCGATTGATAAAACAGAAGCTGTCGCACTTGCGGTTGCGCGACCACTTCATTATTTCTACAAAATCATGTTCCCATTCATCTGGTTACTAAATGAATCTTCCGTTCTTATTTCGAAGGCATTTGGACTAGAACCCGCGAATGAGCATGAAGTTGCACACACAGAAGAAGAGTTGCGTATTATCGTCGGAGAAAGCTACAAAAGTGGCGAAATTAACCAATCTGAATTCCGCTATGTAAATAAAATATTTGATTTTGACGAACGAATGGCAAAGGAAGTCATGATTCCGCGGACAGAAATCGTCACGATTGATGCCGGGTCGAATATTTCTGACCTATCCGATATTATGAAAACCGAGCGCTATACGCGTTATCCCGTGATTGATGGGGATAAAGATCACATTATCGGCGTTTTAAACTTAAAAGAAATTTTATCGGCTTACGTAGAACATGGTTCCGATAAAAAATTCAATATTGATCCTTATGTCAAACCGATTATTCGTGTGATTGAAACCATTCCGATCAAAGAACTTTTATTTCGAATGCAAAAAGAACGTTCGCACATCGCGATCTTGCTCGATGAATACGGCGGCACATCTGGACTCGTAACCGTTGAAGACATTATCGAAGAAATCGTTGGCGATATTCGAGATGAATTCGATGCAGACGAAATTCCAGAGATTCGCCGCATTAAAGATGGCCATTATATTGTCGATGCCAAGCTTTTAATTGATGAAGTGAACAACATTCTCGGAACTGATATTGAAGAAGAGGAAGTTGATACGATTGGTGGCTGGTTCCTAACGCAAAACTACGAAGTGGAAGTCGGCGATGAAATCGAATACGGCGGCTATATCTTCCGTGTTAAAGAAGCCGAACCGCATCACATTGAATACCTCGAGATCATCAAAATGGACAAACCTAAACCAGATCAAGATGATGATGAAGAAGATGACGATTAAAAAGGTTAAAGCTGGAGCTTTGCAGAAAGTTCCAGCTTTTTGCTGCCAAGGAGGCTAAGAAAAATGCTGAAAATCACCGTTCTCCCTGAATGGGAAAATCAAACGCTAACCGAACTTTTTCGGGATACTTTTCATTTAGGAAAAAAAGCACGGCATGAACTTCGGATGTCACCTGAGTTCACACTGGATGGCTCAGATAAGCCTAACTGGGAAGGGAAGCTTTCCGCCGGACAAATTTTAACAGTCCCGCTCCAGAAAGAGAATGCCGCAAAAATTGAGTCAGGCCCACTTGAGGTTTCATACGAAGACGATTTTATTCTCGTTTTAAATAAACCCGCTGGCGTCAAAACGCATCCAAACAGCCCGAGCGAAACCGGGACGCTCGCAAATTTTGCGGCAGCATATTTGAAGCATGATCCCACATCTTCTCCGTTTGCAGTGCACAGGCTCGATCAAGAAACGTCGGGGCTCGTCTTATTTGCCAAGAATCTCTTGAGCCTCGCAGCTTTTTCTTGGCAACTTGAAGCCCGCAACATCCACCGGACCTATCTCGCGCTTGTTAGTGGCAAAACCCCGGAAGCCCTTACCATCCAAGAACCGATTGGCACCGACCGCCATCATCCGAACAAAATGCGCATTAGTGCCAGTGGAAAAAACGCGATAACGCATCTGGAACGGCTTAAAACCTATCCGAATGACACCAGCCTTGTTCGATTGAAGCTTGAAACTGGGCGGACTCACCAAATTCGTG
Organism: Listeria valentina; assembly: GCF_011800755.1. Classification (GTDB taxonomy): domain Bacteria; phylum Bacillota; class Bacilli; order Lactobacillales; family Listeriaceae; genus Listeria; species Listeria valentina. The sequence goes on along the minus strand of NZ_JAATJW010000015.1, from coordinate 39,126 downwards.
TTCATTTAAGAAGTATCGGGCACCCGATCATCGGAGACTATTTATACGGCGGTGCGAAACTTGCGAAGCGTACTTTGCTACATGCCGAAGAGCTCGAATTTTTCCATCCGTTTTTAAATCAAACATTAGTCGTAAAAAAAGAGCCGCCAAATGATTTTACAATCAAAAAAGCACCGACAAACGAAGCCTAACATCGTTTGGCGGTGCTTTTATTAACCATTTTCACGAGCATTTCGAAGTTGCTCTTCTTCGCGCTCCATACTTTCAAGAAAGTAAGCTAAGTCATCTGGATCTGGCCCTACATATTTTCCAGTCTCCAATTTACTCATCTTATACAAATCTTCACTGTCGAGTTCAAAGTATGCTAACTTCGAATTTTCTTTGATTCTCGAGGAGGCAATCGATTTTGGAATGATGATCGTATCTCGAAGCAAATGCCATTGCAGAATAACTTGATCCACCTGCGCCCCGTGCTTTTTCGCAATAGCTTGGATCACTGGATTTTGCATGAGCGTTCCCTTCGCAAGTGGCGACCAAGCAGCATGCGCAATCCCGTATTTTTTTAGGAATGCTCGCAGTTCATTTTGTGGGAGAAGCGGATGCGTCTCTACTTGGTTTAGGACTGGCAGTTCGTTCGCAACAGCCAAAAGGTCTTCTAGATGATGCTCTTTAAAGTTCGCCACACCAATTGCTTTCACCGCTCCCTCAGCGTAAAGTCGCTCCATCGCACGCCAAGTGTCCCGATACTTTCCTGCAAGTGGCCAATGAATTAAGTACAAATCGAGTTCGCTCAAGTTTAAGTTTTTGAGCGTCCGCTCGAAGGCGAACAGGGTTTCATCGTAGCCTTGATCCCCGTTCCAAATTTTCGAGCTGATGAAAAGTTCACTCCGTGAAACCCCACCCGCTCGAATCGCTTCACCAACTTCGCGTTCATTATTATAAACAGCTGCTGTATCAAACAAACGATAACCTGCATTGATCGCTTCTACAACAGCTTGGGTAACATATTTTTCTTCACTCATTTGAAAAATTCCAAGCCCAATATAAGGAATCTCACTTCCATTTTGCAGCCGGTACTTATCTTGTACGGTTTTTACCATCTGAAAGCCTCCTTCAAGCCGCTTTTTTCTTCAGAAAGTTCTATTCCCAGTATAACGAATTTCCGCTTTTCTTCCTAATAATAAGTTAATTTTTTGTGACAAAAAAAATAGTTGTTGCGCTATTCAACCCATTGTAACCGATTGCAGTCTTTTCACGCCTTATTTTAACCCAAAAAAAGTTTCCTATTTCGGTGCTCGATATGTTAGTATTATCATGTGGTAAATTTCAAGTAGATACGTTTTAATTTTTTGTAAGCAAATTGTTAAGAAAAACCTTTTAAATGTAGGGAATTCATTTGCAAAAATTACTTACTTAAAAGATCGGGGGAATTTAAGAAAATGGCTTTTAAAAATAAGAAAGACCGCTTTGCATCTTTGCTACATGATATTGCTGTGAATCTTCATGAAGGAGCAGACTTTTTTGCTACCTACAACATTGACTCACTTGGGGACTTACATACTTTTTCAGATAAAATGAAAGAATATGAAACTACCGGCGATACAATGGTTCACAAAATGATCATGGAACTAAACGATGCCTTCATTACACCTATCGAGCGTGAAGATATGCTTGAACTTACGAACCGTTTGGATGATGTAATGGATGGTCTTGAACAAACTGCTTTTTCACTTGAAATCTGTCAGATTACACATTATGACGAGTACATGTTGAAATTCATTAAAGCGATCCAAGAAAGCACCGTTGAGATCGAAAAAGCAGTCGATCTTGTTTTCAATAAGAAATTGAAAGAAGTGCGTAAGTTAGCCATAAAAATCAAAGATTATGAATCACAATGTGATGAAGTTTACCGCGAATCACTTATTAAATTATTCCAAGAAGAAACAGATGCGATTAAAATTATTCGTAAAAAACAAGTTTATGAAGATCTCGAAGAAGTTGCAGACAACTGTCAAAGTGTTGCCAATACACTTGAATCAATTGTCATGAAGAACGCATAAGGAGCCGAACAATGGAAGGATTATTTCTGATTACAGTGGTCATTGTACTTGCTGCACTTACGTTTGATTTAATCAACGGATTTCATGATACAGCAAATGCAATTGCTACAAGTGTTTCCACAAAAGCCCTTAAGCCTAGGCATGCTATCTTACTAGCGGCTGTGATGAACTTTATTGGTGCGATTTCTTTTACTGGTGTAGCAAAAACCATCACAAAAGATATTGTTGACCCGTTCAAAATCCCGCATGGTGAAATTGTCATTTTAGCTGCCCTTCTTGCTGCAATATTCTGGAACCTACTTACTTGGTACTTTGGAATTCCAAGTAGCTCTTCGCATGCGTTAATTGGCTCCATCGCCGGAGCAGCCATTGCTTCTGCTGGTTTTGCATCGATTGAGTACGGAGGTTTCGTAACCATTATTATCGGTTTGCTTGCTTCGCCGTTTCTTGCATTTATTGCCGGTTACACCATCTATACGCTGTTTAAGGTTTTCTTAAAGAACTTGAACTTATCGACAACAAATCGTAATTTCCGGTTTCTTCAAGTAGCAACAGCGGCGCTTCAATCTTATACACATGGTACGAATGATGCGCAAAAATCAATGGGGATCATCACCATGGCCTTAATTGCAAACGGCTTCCAAACGCAAGATGATGTTCAACTCTGGGTACAAGTTTCCTGTGCGCTCGCAATGGCAATCGGAACAAGTATCGGTGGTTGGAAAATCATTAAAACAGTTGGCGGCAAGATCATGAAAATCAAACCTGTTAACGGAGTTGCAGCAGACCTTGGTTCTGTTATCGTGATCTTTGGAGCTACTTTCATCCATCTACCCGTAAGTACCACTCACGTTATCAGTTCTTCTATTCTTGGAGTAGGAACTGCTCACCGCGTGAAAGGTGTAAAATGGGATACAGCGCAACGAATGATTGTAACATGGATCATCACCCTGCCAATTTCGGCTGCGGTAGCTGCACTCATGTTCTTCATCTTAAATCTGTTCTTATAAAATATCGAGTCATGACCCACACGCGGTTGTGACTTTTTTGTTAGCTTGATATCGTTTTAGCTCGTAAAAAGCGGGAATAAAACCCAAGAAAGGAGCAAAATTAATGCGCTATTATTTTAAAAAACCTCTGGCTCTCGTGAATAAACTGCCCGTAAAAGTGAATAAAGAAAACGGTAAACCTATCGGCACAATTATAAAATTCCCAGATAAAATTTCGTTTTTTCGTGATGCGAATCTTTTTTCAAGTGAACGACGTGAAAAACAAGAACTCGCGGCTTTAACATTTGAAATTGCTTGGCGCGAGGGCGATAATGCAGCAGTTGTTTTTCATGACTTAGAAAACGACAAAAAGCTTGCCTTTTATGAAGATGAAACCTCAATAGACTTCCTTCACCTATTTACAACCGAATCTGAATTCCCCATTGAAATCATCCAAAAAAATACAATGGACCGCATAACTATACTTTTTCACGGACAAGAAAGTGCTTTTATTATCATCCAAGATCAGCAAATCCTCTTACAGCTTATCGATGAGAATACGAATGTTCCTGATAGCTTTTTCTTTCTGAGTTATTTCATCGCTATTTTAAGCAAAATCGGTTTATAAAATACATCATTTATACATATAAATCAGTGCTTCTCTCCTTAAAATAAAAGTTTTTTAAATCTGCTATTGAATATTTAATCAATATCGTGTATTATTATTACATAGTAAATTTAGTAAAACGAGAAGGAGTTGCAGATATGCTTAATGTTAAACACCCTAAAAAACTAGCCATCATCAGTTTTATCGTCATTTTTATGCTTTCGCTTTGTATGCCGTTTCTTTCTGTCAAAGCGGCTAGCGATGATTCGCTGCAACAAATCAAAGATAAAAAAGAATTGGTAGTTGGCTTGTCGGCGGATTACCCGCCTTACGAATTTCATCAAACCATTAAGGGAAAAGATGAAATTGTCGGCTTTGATATCAGTATCGCTCAAAAAATCGCAGATGATATGGGTGTAAAACTGAGCATTAAAGAAATGGGCTTCGATAGTCTGCTTGGTGCTTTAAAGACTGGTAAAATCGACTTAATCGTCTCGGGAATGTCCCCCACACCAGAACGACTAAAAGAAGTTGATTTTTCCGATCCTTACATGGATGTTGAGCAAGAGATCGTCATTCGAAAAGCAGACAAAAATAAACTAAAATCCACAAGTGATTTTGGCGGAACAAAAGTAGGTGCACAGAAGCAAACTACTCAAGAAGAATTAGCTCAAAAAGAGTTGACCGGTTCAACAGTCACTTCTCTTCAAAAAGTTCCCGATTTAATTTTGAACTTAAAAAACAACAAAATTGATGCTGTTGTTCTCGAAGGACCCGTTGCTGAAGCCTATGCGAGTCAAGATGATACACTTGCGATTTCCGATGCAAGATTTGTGAACGGTGGGAAAGAAACATCTGTTGCTATGGAAAAAGGCGCAACCTCTTTAAAAGATCAGGTTAACCATTCGATCAAAGAAATCAAAGATAAAAAGTTGCTAAAAGAATATCAAAAAGAAGCAAATGAATTAATGTTTCAAAAAAGTAATTTCTTCAGCCAATATGGCAGTTACTTTTTAAAGGGAACTCTCTATACGATCGTTTTAGCAGCCATCGGCGTCTTTTGCGGCGCGATTTTCGGGGCTCTTCTAGCACTAATGAAGCTTTCCAAAACAAGATGGCTCCGCTGGCCTGCGACGTGGTATGTAGAATTCGTTCGCGGCACGCCGCTTCTTGTCCAAATTTTTATCGTCTTTTTTGGAACACAAGTTTTCGGGCTGAACCTTTCAGCTTTCGTTTCCGGCTGTATCGCGCTTTCACTGAACAGTGCTGCTTACGTCGCTGAAATTATCCGCGCGGGCATCACAGCGGTGAATAAAGGGCAAATGGAAGCCGCACGTTCACTTGGCATGACACAAAACCAATCAATGCGCTTTATCATATTGCCGCAAGCCATCAAAAATATTTTACCTGCTTTAGGAAACGAATTTGTCACAGTCATCAAAGAATCTTCCATCGTTTCGGTTATCGGTGTTGGCGAACTTATGTTTATGACTGGCGTTGTTCAAGGCGCAAGCTTCAAGCCATTTGTTCCGCTAATCATCACTTCACTCATTTACTTTGTCCTTACATTCAGTCTCTCCAGACTTTTGGGCATTGCGGAAAGGAGATTCAAAACTAGTGATTAATGTTCTGAACCTACACAAACACTATGGAAAAAATGAGGTTTTAAAAGGAATTGATTTAGAAATCGATGCTGGTGAAGTTGTCGTTGTGATTGGTCCTTCTGGTAGTGGGAAAAGCACTTTGCTTCGCTGTCTCAATTTACTCGAACAGCCTTCTTCTGGCCATGTTGTTTTCGAAGAGAATGACTTGCTCGCTAAAGGCACAAATATCAACAAGCTCCGCCAGCGCATGGGCATGGTTTTCCAGGCTTTTAACCTCTTCCCGCACAAAACCGTTCTTGAAAACTTAACCTTGGCGCCGACAAAAGTAAAAGGCGAAAGCGAAAAAGAAGCTAGCAAGAAAGCGATGGAATTGCTTGAAAAAGTTGGTCTTGCTGAAAAGGCCTCAAGTTACCCTGCCAATTTGTCGGGCGGTCAACAACAACGCGTAGCCATTGCGCGAGCACTTGCGATGAATCCAGATGTTATGTTGTTTGATGAACCGACGTCAGCACTTGATCCAGAAATGGTCGGTGAAGTGTTAAACGTTATGAAAGGACTTGCAAAAGAAGGCATGACAATGGTTGTCGTCACCCATGAAATGGGCTTTGCCCGTGAAGTTGCTGATCGTGTTGTTTTCATGGATGCCGGCGTTATCCAAGAGGAAGGAACGCCTGATGAAGTTTTTGGCAATCCGAAAAATGACCGTACGAAAGATTTTTTAGGAAAAGTACTCGCTTAATTTATGTTAAAATAAAAAGAAAAAGGAATGCAGCATTGCGTTCTTTTTTCTTTATGAGGAGGAATTAGGATGGATAAAAGCAACATCGCAAAGAAATTTCAAGAAACGCCTGTAAACATCTTAGCGGACATCGGCACTTTAGCTAAAAGAACGCCTAACATTCTGGATTTATCAATCGGCGACCCCGATTTAATCACGGATGAGTCCATCATTAATGCAGCATTTGCGGATGTTTCACGTGGCGCGACAAAGTACACAGAGTCCGGCGGCGACATTGAATTGATCCAAGCCATCCAATCGTTTTTCAAAAGAACATACAAGCTCGATTTTGCCGAAAATCAAATTCGGGCAACGGTTGGTGCGCTTCACGGCATGTATTTAGCACTTCAAGTTCTTCTTGATCCAGGCGATGAAGTCATTATTCACGAGCCATATTTTTCGCCTTACAAGGACCAAGTTTTAAATTCAGGTGGCACTCCCATCTTTATCCCAACCTATGAAAAAGATGATTTTATGATTAATGCGGACATTTTAGAAGCTGCTATCACCGAACGAACGAAAGCGCTCATTTTGAATTCGCCCAACAATCCAACTGGAGCCATCTTCTCAAAAGAAACACTTGAAAAAATTGCAGAGCTTGCGAAAAAACATGATTTCTACATACTTTCTGATGAAGTGTATGACGGCTTTTGCTTTTATGAAGATTTCACACCGATGGCTTCCCTTGCACCGGAGCATACCATTACTTTCGGTAGCATGTCGAAAAATTTCGCCATGACTGGTTGGCGTCTCGGGTACATGATTTCTCCACCATATATCAACGAAGCCGCTAAACTTCTGAACGAAGGCATCACCTATTCTGCGCCAACGCCTTCACAACGAGCTGCCATTTACGCTCTTAATCATGCAGAAGAGCTTATTCCAAAAGTGGCTGATATATTTAAAAAGCGACTCGAATACGTTCAAAAACGCGTAGCAAAAATCCCTTATCTGTCGCTCCATCCAGTAAAAGGTTCGATTTATGCCTTTTTAAACATCAGCCGAACCGGGATGGATTCCGTCACTTTTAGCGAATACCTTTTGCAAGAAACACAAGTCCTAGTCATTCCTGGACGCGCTTTTGGAGATAGTGGTGACGAATATGTTCGCCTCGCCGTCACCCAAGATCTAACAGTGCTAAAAGAAGCCTTTGACCGGCTGGAAAGCCTTAACTTTAATTAAATTAAAAAAACGGCTGGAAACTACCAGCCGTTTTTTAAAAATGATAAACATATTTCGTATATTGATGCCCTTTTTCTTGCATCACTGTCATCCATACCTTCGTAAGATCCGCAATATCTCGTGATGGCGTCTCAAAAACAATTTGGCAAGGAATCGCTTTCCCAAATTTTAGAACTGCAGAATGTCCATCTTCATCCAAAATATCTAACGCCTGACCTGAGCTCGCTTTTTCTGATGAAAGAAAAGTCTCTCCCAGCAGCTGACTTCTTATATTTTGATGCTTTTTATTTTCAATCAAAACAGAAACAATCAAATTCGACCAAGCCAGTTCCCCAGCTTCCTTTTGCTTCTCCTCTTTCACATCTAGCACTTTCAGCTTATAATCAGCCGTTTCTACCCACTTATCTTTCACGATCTTCTTCTCGCTCACCGCAAAATCGCGAAATGGTTGATTCGCATGAAGATATCCTAAAACAAGTAAAACCCCTAGCACTAGAACTGCAGGTATCGCTACCAATAATTTAATTCTACTCATTTTCATACCTCATACTGCTTGTCTATCAGTTTTCCACTTTTTATTTCAATCACTTCATCACAAACGCCTTCCAAAAAAGACCGATCGTGACTTGTCAAAATTAACGTTGCCCCATTTTCCCTTGCTTCCAGTAATAAGTGTTTCAAGTTTTCAACACTATCCTCATCTAATCCATTTGAAGGCTCATCTAGAATAAGTAATTCTGGATTTCCTATCAAAGCTTGAGCAAGTCCCACTTTTTGCTTCATCCCAAGTGAAAAACGCTTCACACGCCTTTTATCTTTTGGATCAAGTCCGACTTTTATAAGCAAGGCGCCAAGCTCCTTATCCGTTATCTTTTCTTCTTTCAGCGCCGCAATCAATTGCAGGTTTTTATAGGCGCTGAATTCAAAAACAAGCGAGGGGTTTTCTAGTAACAATCCTGTAGAAACAGGAAACCGCTTTTCAGCCAAAATCGGCTCACCGCAAACTTCTACTTTCCCGTCATTTAATCGAATCAATCCCAGAATGGCCCGCAAAAGCATTGTTTTCCCCGAACCATTTGCCCCTCTTAATCCGTATATCGACCCTTTTTGCAAGGTTAATGTGATCCCTTCAAGTACCATTTGCCCCTTTATTTTTTTGGTCACATTAAACAATTTAATATAATCCATGTTTCCCCTACTTTCTCAAGATGTCTTTTTGTCTGTAGATAAAAATAGCAAGATATATAAGCAATAAAAGTATGAAAAGTGCCATAAACAGCATTTTGATGCGTGTTAGTTCCGGATAATCCATCCAGCGACTACTAAACGTTGCGTTAACAATAGAATAAAACAAATAAAATCTTGTGGACAAAATCAAGAAAATACATGTCAGTAAAAGTGCTGAAATCGTGTTAAAAACGAGCTGAATCATAACTCCTAGAACATTAAGTAGCAAGAGCGCAAGCAAAAAGAAAGCAAGTTCTTCCAATTGATTTAAGCTATATTGACCAGTTTTAGAAAGGGAGAACAAGATATTTAAACCAACAAACACAAGCCAATATAGCCCTGCAAAACTCATAACAGTAAGCAACCTACTGCTGATAATCATTCGGCGATTCATCCCGTTTGCAATAAACATGGCTTTATCTTGCTGCTCTTCCCGTCCAAGATAATTATAAAGATGGAACAACTGGATAAAATAAAAAGCAAACCAGAGGATGGGAAATTGATAGAAGTTATTATCTAAATCCACTTTTGAAGGGCCACTTAACAACTTAGCCAGTAAGTTTTCATGCTCACTTATCTGACTAGCCTGCAAGAAAACCAGCAAAAATAATAAGATGAATGAGCATAAAATCTTCCATTTTTCTCGAAAAAAATAGACACTTACTTCTTGCTTATAAAGTTTAAAAATCATCTTTTCACATCTTTCTTATAAAAAATCATCCAAATACAAGCAAGAAGCAGACACGCTTTCCCCATAATTTCAAGTTGTTCCGTTAATTGAATAGCGAGATCAAAATTCGTGATTTTCGCAAATGTTGTTTTCCAAAAAAAGCTCCAACCAAGCTTTCCTGATATAAAAAGAGCATCACAAACGAATATTGAATAAGTGAGCATCAGCGCTATTCCCTTGTTTTTAATAAGAATAAGGAAAAACAAATAGAGAAGTTCTAGCAGTGAAAAGGCTTCAAGCCAAATTAAAGCATATGAACCGCCTACTGCCAGTAAATCAAGCCCTTGCAAATGAAGAAGCTTATATAGGTAAAAAACATATTGTAAGATGCACGGTAGTAAAACGACTAAGAATACTATAACAAATTTGATAAGATGAAAAGTTAAATAAAGTTGCCTTTTCCGGTAAATAGCCATTTCTAAAACGCTCACTTCAGGCAAAATGGTCATAAAAATGAGCAGACACGGGATAAAAACAAATAGAATGCCAGCTAAAGGGCTTAAAGCCATTAAAATTTGACTATCTGTGAAAGCATCATTAGACTCTGCCTGCAAAAAGGTCAAAACAAAATAAAGAGTGGTGAGACCACCAAAAAGCAAATAAATTCCGTAAAAGCGAGACAAGCGGATTCTTGCAAATTTTAAACTCTCAAAACGCTTCATTCTTTTTAACTCCACGAACGTATAGAAATAGTGTAATCAAAAAAAGGATTAGCCCATAAAGAAGCATTGCTAAAAAGCTTTTATCATACGTTGTTATCGCTTCTGGCAAAAAGCCAAAAGGTGAGAAGGCAACGTTTTTCAAGACAAATGAATTTACTGCAATGCTCAACAGTTGCAAGCAAAAAGGAAGAAGCAAAATTACCATTTTATTTTTAATATAAAAGGAAGCCGCAAGTGCAAAAGTCACAAAAAGTCCTGCAAATACAAAGCTGATGGCAATGTTAACGAGGGCATATATAAGTGGATGCGCATAAAACAAGTGGGGAAATAAATCACCGCTTCCTTCATAAATTCCAAGATTTACATTGATAAGTGGATCTGGTTTTAAGTTTGGAAGTAATAAAAAGCAACCAATCAAATCGATAATCAGCGGAAGCGCAACAACAACTGCACCCGTTAAAAAAGTTTTTAAGAATAACATCGAAAAGTATTTTTTTCGGGAAAAGTTCAATAAACCATAACAAATTAAATGATTTCTTTTATCTTCTAAAAAAATAGTTGAGGCAGAAAGCGAAGCGATAATCGGCAAAAGCAGATAAAAAAGAAGCATTAAAGCGCTCGTACCTGAAAAGTCCATTGAAAGCCAAGTCGTATATGGAGTAAAAGCGACATGTTGCTTAACAGACAAACTGTAAACTTTTAAAAGGTGAACACCAACCATAGCTAAACCGATTAAAAGGGCTAAAAGACGTTGATTTGTTTGTAATCTTAGTTTTAAAAAGTCGTTCATTGATATTGATGTCCTCGTTTCTTGGTGTCTTAAATGTGTATTATTAAATCAAATGACGAGTGCTTAATAGCTCATCATCTCCTTGAATCTGGGCTCCATACTCCCCACATAGCAAAAGACTCAAATCGTGCGGATTCAACTCTTACTTTTATTGGATAGTAGTTATTCCATTCCAGCGCCTTATTGTACAAATGAAGTGGCTTATTTCCTAATCGTTGTCTATAAACATGCCCATCAGATACGTCTTTTCCATCGCCAAGTGCAGCCCAAAATTTAGCATAGTTATTTAAACTACTACCTATGACTTTATTGTAATAGGCACTGGTGTTAAACTTCATTCTTGCTGGTGAATGGTCATAAGGGCTCCAAAATCTGTACTCATTGTGCCATCTCGTATCCGCTGTATTTCCTTTAGCAAAAGCGGTTATCGAACCACTAATAACTAATAATAAAAGGCCTGCCATAACTAATAATCTAATTTTTTTCATGTTGTTTCATCTCCTCTTGATGGTATTACTATTATGTATTTTCTAATTAAGCACTCGTAATTGTTTTGAATTATACATGCCTGCTCTTCGGAAAGCAATACCCTTTTCTGTCAAAAAGTAGCTATATAGCAACGTTTAAAAGCTCATAAAATTAAATTTTTTTATCTTTTTAAGTCCTTTTTTCTTTTGTTTTTATAAAAAAAGCTCTAAAAATTAAGGTTTAATTTTTAGAGCAAATTTTTTTATTTAGTTTGCAAAAACTTTTTCGAGCGGGATTGAATCAAAATCCGGAAAAACAGCCACTCCTTCCGGGAATTTAATATTCGCCGTCGCTGCATTTGGCACTGCTAAAACTTTTAAGCCGGCCTCTTGTGCTGCAATAACACCATTTAGTGAATCTTCCACTGCATAAACGTGCTTGCTCCCGAGTTCAGCGGCTGCTTGAAGATAAAGCGCCGGATCGGGCTTGATCCGCGTCACATCATCCGCAGTTTGAATGCTTGAAAAATGCGGAAATAAATCAAATTTCTTAAGTATGGGCTCCACCCAATCTCGACCAGAACTCGTTGCTAGACCAATCTTAAAGCCATCTGAAACTGCGTAATCAAAAACGCGCTTGAATCCTGGGCGAAGGTTTAAATGGGCAATTCCTTCTAAAAGTTCGTTCGAAATGTGTGTCGTAAAAGCTTCTACATCGAACTGACCATTTGTAGCTTCTGTCAAGTAATGATGCAGTGGCTCTTCTGTCGTTCCAATGATCTGCTCGTATATCACAGCTGGAACTTCAATCCCATACGTTTCTTTCACATAGTTCATCGTCGCATCATGCCATAAATTTTCTGTGTCGATCATCGTTCCATCAAAATCAAAAATAATCGCCTTCAAATCGCACTTCCTCCTTTTTCAGGTGAAATCATCTTCATTATAACATAGACCTATTTACTTTTCCTTTACCGCAAAAACACAAAAAACGGGGTTGCATTTTCCCTGAAAAACGAATATTATAATATAGTAATCATTAATTGTTCGTAAATGATATTAAAGGGAGTGTCCAAATCTTATGTTTCGATTAAAAGAAAACGGAACAGATGCAAAAACGGAAATTATTTCCGGCTTTACTACATTCTTGACGATGGTCTATATTATCGTCGTAAACCCAGCAATCCTTTCTGCCGCAGGTGTTCCATTCAACACCGTTTTCATGGCAACCATTATTTCTGCTGTCGTTGGTACACTTTGGATGGCGCTTTTCGCTAATTATCCAATCGCCATCGCCCCAGGTCTTGGTATGAATGCTTATTTCGTGACAGTTGTAACGACTCAAAAAATGGATTATTCCGTTGCTTTCGCTGCAGTCTTTGTAGCTGGAATCATTTTTCTTATTTTATCGTTAACACCTTTCCGTGAAAAAATTATTACGGCGATTCCACATAATTTAAAAGCTGGGATCACAGCCGGAATTGGTCTTTTTATCGCGTTTTTAGGTTTCCGAATGACTGGGATCATTGTTAAAAATGATTCTAACCTAGTCGGACTTGGCAACTTGCACTCGCCTGAGGCTTTACTTGCCATTGTAGGGCTTTTAATCACACTTATTTTTCTTGCACTAAATGTAAAAGGTGCTTTATTTATCGGAATGATCGCAACCGGAATCATTTCTTTCTTTACAGGTGAACTTAAATTTACTGATGGCTTTGTTAAATTGCCGCCAATGCCTGAATTTGTTTTTACAAACCCGATTCATGCGTTTTCAGATGTTATTTCACATAGCCTTTATGCTGTTATCCTTTCGTTCCTTCTAATCACTATTTTTGATACGACAGGAACAATGATCGGAGTTGCTAAAAAAGCTGGTTTGATGAAAGGTGAATCGCTACCAAACGCTAAACAAGCTTTGCTAGGTGATGCCATCGCAACAACAGTTGGTTCGATTTTTGGTACTACACCAACAAGTGCGTATGTAGAATCCTCAGCAGGTGTTGCGACTGGCGGACGTACCGGACTTACAACACTTACAGTTTCTGCATTGTTTGTAGTTTCTGCTTTCTTTGCTCCACTTGTCGGCGCTGTTTCAGGAATTTCAGCTATCACTGCTCCAGCGCTTATTATTGTCGGTAGCATGATGATCGGTGCTGTGAAAGAAATCGATTGGGATACATTAGATGAAGCTTTCCCAGCTTTCCTTGTTATCCTTGCGATGCCACTAACTTCAAGTATCGCGATCGGGCTTGCTTTTGGCTTTATCTCATATCCGATTCTTAAAGTCTTCACTGGTAAATGGCGCGAACTGAACTGGTTCCTTATTTTAATCGCTATTTTATTCTTTATTCTCGTTGCCTTCTTACCTCATTAATCGTGAAGCGCCTGTAGCTTTTGCAGGCGCTTTTAACTAGACAAAGCCGGGCGCATTTGCTATAAAGAAAGTAAACTCTAGAAAAGGATGTCATCGCTTTGTACTTAAAATCATTTCTTGCAGGAATCGGCATAGCTGTGCTTACTTTCCTCGCAAGCTTCTTACTTCCAAATTATACGCTCGCCACAATGTTTTCCTTTGTAGCGATGCTATTAATTTTCATTTCCATTGCTTGTTCCGCCTTTGTTTCACTGGGTGGACGTAACAATCGCGAAGCACGAAGCAAACAGCTTCGTTGGAGCATCATGCTTTTCTTAGCAGCTGTTCCAAATTTCATTGGCTTCATTATCAGCTACTATTTCTAAAGCAAAAGAGCCATTCTACTTCTATTCCTAGTTGGAATTTAGTAGAATGGCTTTTTTCTTTTTAATCAAAAGCAGCAATCAAAGCTTTTAAATACTCCGGTAAGTCTGGCGGACGACGGCTTGAAATAATATGCCCATCCGTTACAGCTGGTTTGTCATGCCAAATCGCACCTGCATTAGTTAAATCATCTTTGATTCCAGGCGTACTAGTTACATTTACACCTTTTAAAATACCAGCAGATGCAAGAACCCATCCTGCATGGCAAATTTGTCCGATTGGTTTTTTCTGCTCATCAAAATAGCGAATAAAATCTAGCACTTCATCAAAGCGACGCAGTCTATCTGGAGACCAGCCTCCAGGAACGATGATCGCATCATAATCTTCTTTATTAATATCTTGAAAGGCAAAATACGATGTGGCAGGCACACCGTATTTTCCGTGAAACACGCGTCCTTTTTCTTCCCCCACAAGATCTACTGTTGCACCAGCTTCTCTAAGTCGCAGAACTGGATACCATAGCTCTAAATCTTCAAAGTCATCACTTACTAAGGCAATAATTTTTTTACCTGTTAAAGTCATTCTCTCAACCCCTTTCCGATACTTTTAGTATAACAAGAGCTTGCCTTGAACAGAAATCATCTGTTTTTATGCAAAAAAATACGCTGGACAAAACGTCCAGCGTCGCCATCATGCTCGATTGTCTATGCATAACGGGATGAGGCATAGACGGAGACTACATGGCAAATGAGATGAATGAAAACAAATAATGGTTCGGTGTTAAAACAGATGATTAACAAAATGTTAATCTATTGGAAGATGGATACACCGAAAGCCACTATAACCATGATAGGGTCTTATCCCCATGAAAACCAAAAAAACTTTCTAGCTTTCATCGGGATAAAACGCTATATATTCATTGTACTATTCTTCTAAAAAAAATCAAGTGCCTAATTGTGGACTTTTTGTGACAATCCAAAAAAAAGCACCTCAAAATAAAAGATTAATAGTAGACTTGATTATTTTAACGAATCGTTCAATAAAAATCCAGTAAAAAGACTTACTAACGTTAAAATTTTATCAATCAAAAATTGTAATTAACACTCCACTTAGAATCGCAACGATTGGAATAAGGACCCAAACTTGTCCACCTAAAATAGAGCCTGTTTTTTTTGGCTGCTGTTTAAGTTCATAGACTTGTTGTTTTAAATCAAGAACCTCTAACTCTAAATCTTGCACTTTATCTTCTAGTTCATAAAGACGTTCTTCCATTTTAAAAGCCCTCCTTTTTCTACTTACTTTCATTATAGCCAAGCGATTCACGCCAAGGATCCTTCTTAAGGCTGATTTTTCAAGAAAAAGCCGCATGCCTCTTACAAAGAGACATGCGGCTTTAAATTTTATTTAACGAATTCCAAGTGCGATCTTTGCGTAACGTGACATCCGTTCTTTTGTCCAAGGTGGATTCCAAACGATATCAACATGTGTATCTTTCACTTCTGGAATATCAGCAAGTGCAGCATGAACTTGATCTGTTAAAATACCAGCAAGCGGGCATCCCATTGTCGTTAACGTCATTGTGACCGTACACAGCCCATCTGCATCCAAATCAACATCATAGACAAGCCCAATATTCACAATATCTATTCCTAGTTCGGGGTCAATCACTTGTTCAAGTGCGCCCATAATATTTTCTTTTAGTTCCTCATCCATGAAGAGCGAACCTCCTTTTGGCTGTTTGTAGAGACATTGTAACACAACTCACAGAGATTTTCATCACCTATAAATTTTTTTGGAAAAACACGGTCGTCCGATTGATTCCATCAATCGACACCTTATGTTTAGCTTGTTCGTCAATGACGAATTCAACATTTTCCGCTAGGTTTTCCAAAGTAAGCGTATCAACTAGTTTTTCACTATATTTAAAAGGCACAACATCATCCTTTTTACCATGCCAAAGAAGTAACGGCCGATTTCCCAACCGGTCTAGATGTTTACTTAAATCATAAGGTTCAAGTTCTGAAATCCTTGCTTCGACATCATAAGGAAATTCCATTCCTTCCGCTTCAGCTGCTGCAACTAGTTCTCTTGCAAAGTCTTCATAATAAGCACTTCCCATTAAGCTTACAGCAGCTTTTACCGTTTCAAAACGTGCTAAAATACCAAGTGTCGTAATAGCGCCCATCGAAACGCCAGCCACACCGATCCGGTCTTCATCCACGAGTCCCTTAGCAACTAGCTCCAAATGCAGTTCATTAAACTCTACAATATTCGCTGTAACAGTATCCCAAAAATATGCGGCTTGCTCAGTAGCCGAAATCTGTCCTTGGCGCTCCCCGTGAAATTTCGCTTCCGGCAAAATCACACGAAATCCCCGTTCCGCCAAGAAATACCCGTAGTGGAGATAAAGCTCCTTTTCCGACTGAAAACCATGATAAAAAAAGACCGTTGGCAATTTTTCTCCTTGTAAATCGTGTCTAACAACATGAAGTAATGGAATATTTTTGATTTGTTCATTCGTTACTTGAATCACTCTTACAGCCTCATTTCTATTCATTTTTGCTGATTTACTGCAAAGCAACGCCATTTACAAAGCTCGCTTTACAGTCTATCATAGAGATACCTTCATTTTAGCACGAAGAAACAAAGAGTCGCTAATAAATGAATTTATAAATAAAGGAGTCAATTATGGATAAAAAACTAATCGTATTGGACCTTGATGGGACAACCTTAAAAGAAGATCAAACCATTTCAGCGCGAACAAAAAGCGCTTTAAATCGAGCACGCGAAAAAGGACACGAAGTAATGATCGCAACTGGACGACCATTTCGACTAAGCAGCCAGTATTATCGCGAATTAGAACTAAAGTCTCCGATCGTCAATTTTAATGGCGCTGTTTTACATCACCCGCTTGATGCTTCATATACTGGAAGTTACCACCAAGCGATTGATCTTGCCATCGTTCACGAACTACTTGATTACACAAAGCAATTCCCGCTTTCAAATATTGCCGCAGAAGTAGAAGATAGCGTTTTTCTCGCACGTGGCGACGACAGCGTACCCGCAAACTTTAAGACAGGAACTGGGGAGGTTTTCATTGGTAATCTAAGAAATAAAATTACGGCGAACCCTACTTCCGTGCTTTTCTTTGGACAAACTGAACAGCTCAACACCATCAGCCGCCATCTTGATGATGCATTGTCTCATGTGATTTCCTATCACACGTGGGGAGCAAGCTGGCCTGCAGTGGAAGTCGTGAAACACGGTATCCATAAAGCAATCGGCGTTGATAAAGCTGCTAAAACACTTGGTTTTGAAACCAAAAATGTAATTGCATTTGGCGATGAAGCCAATGATCTTGAAATGCTTGATTATGCTGGTGTTGGCGTAGCGATGGGAAATGCCATTGATGCAGCTAAGAGCGCTGCAAACACGGTCACAAAATCTAACGAAGAAGATGGCATTGCGATTTATCTTGAAGAAAACTTACTATAAAAAAAGGCTGGAGTGCACGCACTCCAGCCTTTTTTTAAAATAGTGGCGCTCCACCTGATAAATAAAAACCAAGCGCAATAGTGATAACTACAGCAACCACAAATAAAACTAAGAACAAGCCAGTTGGGCGCTTTTTCTTGCGAAAGCTAAGTAGCATTTCGATAACGCCAATCGTCACAATGCCCATCAAAATCTTGAAGATTGCAACAAGCCAATTTGTTTCAATACTGTACTGAATCATCATGATCCCGCTCAAAATCAGCACCAAATAGAAAACGCGGTCAATCATCGCAAAGATGGTAAAACCCTTTTCTGATTTCGGATAGCTGATCCAAGCAGCTAGCGTCAAAATAATGATGGCAGCCCAAGAAATCAAATGAAGATATCCCCACATAAATTTGTCCCTCTTTCTATACACTTTAAATTCAATAGCATTATCATACCACGTCGCCAAATGGAACTCAAAGTTCAAGCAAATCTTGACTATCGAAGAAATAAAGATACGTTCCACTAACGGGCTTCTCGAGGATGGCTTCTACTGCTTGGCGATACAATTTCAATTGAACTTCATAACGCCTTTTCATTTCCGCCATCGCATTTTCCTCGCTTGGATACTTACCTCGAATTCGATCCGTTTTATAATCCACTAGCACAACATGGTCCGCGTAAACGAGAATTAAATCCACAACTCCTTGAACAAGAACTGAGCTGTCCGTTTTCGCTTCCGAATGAATTTCATGAGCAGGAATTTGATAGACAAACGGCACTTCTCGTTTAATTTCGCTCGCTGGGTCAAACAAGGCTTCCCCCAATTCTGTATCAAAAAACGCACAAATTTGTTCAACGTTAATGGCTTGTTTCTCGACTTCTGTTAGTTTCTCCTCTTCGACCATCCGCGTAAGCAGCTGCGTCAAGCTTTCTCTTGTCGGCGGCACATCGAGCGGAACGGCTTGCATAACCGTGTGCATTGCAGTCCCAATTTCTGCACCTGTCAGTTTCTTTTCGGTCTGTAAAAACTTCGGACGCTCAAGAGACGCTCCCTTCAACGTTTGAACAAATCGATCATCACTAAAACTATCTTGAATTTGGAATTGTCGTTTCAGCTCGGTTACCGATTGCTTGGAATAAATGCCAGTTTCTGCGCTATGCGGATACTTAAACTCAAGAATCTGCGCAATTTCCGCGGTATCCTGACCAATTGGAACCTCTTGAAACGCTTGAACTTCCTTCATAAAATTGGCTGCTTCCGCTTTTTCAGCGGCAGGCGTAACCATATCTTGCGTCAAGATCGTCACTTTGAGTTTCATGGCCGTCGAAAGTGGTGAAATGGTCTCCGAACCGCTTGCCTCTGTTTGCCGCAAAAAATCAGGATGGCGGACAAAAGCACGACCAACCCAGTCCAAATAAGTCGATGCGCTCAAACGCACACTTGCTGGGAGAAGGGTAGTTTCCGTATCTTTCACCGCAAGAAAGTGCGCCAAGGTATCCTCCCACTTCGGAACAGTCCCTACTAAAATGAGTTTTTCTTCCGCGCGCGTCAAAGCGACATAAAGAACTCGCATCTCTTCAGCGAGCATCTCGCGCGTTTTTTTTGCCTTCACGGCGCGCTGCATGATCGTTGGATAGGTAATCCGTTTTTCTGTATTCGTGTAGCTTGCTGCAAAGCCAAAATCTTTGTCTAGCAAAGTTTTTGCCGTAATATCGCGGCGATTAAATTTGCGATTCAGTCCTGCTAAGATAACAACTGGGAATTCCAAGCCTTTGCTTGCATGAATCGTCATCATCCGAACCACGTCTTCTTTTTCGCCGAGGGTTTTCGCAGTTCCCAAGTCTTCCCCGCGAAGTTCTAACCGCTCAATGAAGCGAATGAAGCGGAACAAACCGCGGAAAGCTGTTTTTTCATATTGCCCAGCACGTTCATAAAGCGCCCGCAAATTGGCTTGACGGGTTTTACCGCCAGATAAGCCGCCAACAAATTCGTAAAACTGCGTATCTTCATAAATTTGGCTGATTAGTGCGGTCAAGCTTTCACGAATTGACAAGTCCCGCCATTTTTTCAGCTTAGTCAAAAATTCGTTTAGTTTGTCCGAAAGCGCATCCCCGTTTTCTTGCGCATATTCTTGTAATCCAGCAAAGAAGTAGCCTTGCTTTTTCTGTAAGCGAATTTGTGCGAGTTCTTCTTCGGTAAGGCTAAAAATCGGCGAACGTAAAACGGAAGCAAGTGGGATATCTTGGTACGGGTTATCGATTAGTTTAAGAAGCGAGATCATTACAGCTACTTCAATCGCTTCAAAATAACCTGTTTGGCTGCTTACATAAAAGGGAATATCCCGTTCACGCATTGCTTCTTCCATATCGGTTGCACTTGTCATCGAACGCGACAAAATAACGATATCCCGATATTCAACCGGGCGAAACTGTCTAGAACTTTTATCAAAGACTTGGAAACGCGACTCAACAAGTTCTTCAATTCGCCGAGCAATCGCGCGTGCCTCTAATTGATCTTTTTTCATTTCATCAGCAGAACTTGCCGCTTCAGCTTTTTCTTCTTGATTGCGATCTACAATTAAGAGTTCT
The DNA here is from genome assembly GCF_011800755.1 of Listeria valentina. Lineage (GTDB taxonomy): Bacteria > Bacillota > Bacilli > Lactobacillales > Listeriaceae > Listeria > Listeria valentina. The sequence continues at coordinate 19,221 of NZ_JAATJW010000015.1, read as the reverse complement.
GTTTCCATTTGTTCTGCTTCTTCATAATTCGCCCCAAGATAAAGCTCCGCATCGGCATCGTAGTCGATTTCACCTACGCTTTGGTCCATAATTTGTCTAAAAATAAAATTAGTAGCATCTAAAACTTCTGCCCGACTACGAAAGTTTTTCGACAAATCAATCTTCAAGCCACCACTTTGAGAAGCATTTCCCTTCGAATAGCGCCGGTACTTTTCCATAAATAAAGTTGGTTCAGCTAGTCGGAAACGGTAAATCGATTGTTTCACATCACCAACCATAAATAAGTCGCCAGATGCTTCATTTGGAATCGTCAATAGCGAAAGAATCATTTCTTGCACAAGGTTTGTATCTTGATATTCATCAACGAGCACTTCTTTAAATCGCTCGGTCATTTCACGTGCAACGATGGATTTCGAACCGTCTTGTTCTTGCAAGATGGCTAACGCGAGGTGCTCCAGATCATTAAAATCCAATACGCCTTTTTGCTCTTTTACCGCAAAAAATTCAGTTGAAAATTGTTTTACAAGTTTGGCAAGTGTTGCCACGTCTTTTTGCATGCTCGCAAGGTCAGCTAAGTATTCGCTATCTTTTCGCTTGAACCAGCTTTCAGTGGCTCCTTGAATCGCCTTTTTAGCCGCATCTCGAGCTTTCTTAGCGCGCTCAATCAAGGCTGGATCAAGTTCATCTTTATTTTTAAGGGTAGCAATTCGTTTAAAAGACACCCCTTGAAAAGCTTCTCCTAGCTCATCAAACGACGCTTGCTGCATTAAAGCTTGCAACTCCTCTACTTGTCTCAGATCATCTTGGAAGGTCTCTAAATACCCTTCTGGGCCTCCTGGTGCCTCGCTCATGTGTCTTGCTAGTTCCAATTGATCTTTTGCTTTTTCAATCTCTGCTCGAATGCTTTCGACAATCAGTGAATAATAAGGTAAATCGCTAATTTGTTTACCATCAGTTTCCTCATAAAAGGAAACCATTTCATCAAGCCATTTCGCAGGATCTGGATTTGCTGCCGAAAAATCATAGAGCTTGGAAATAAGATCCGCTAAATTTTGATCCGAACGGTCATCTGTCACCGTGTCTGCCAAGTGAAAGAACGCTTCATTCCCTTCTTCAGCAAACTCACGCTCCAAAAATGCATCCAAAACCTCATCCCGCAAAAGCATACTTTCCACCTGGTCCATCAAGCGAAAATCGGGATCTACTTCCGTGCGGTAATAATATTTCCGAATCAAGTCTAGACAAAACGCATGCAAAGTTGAAATCGTGGCCGTATTTAGCAGCGCAATTTGCTTTTTCAAATGAAGTGAATCCGGATTTTTTTCCAATTCCTTTTCAAGAGCTTGCCCAATCCGGTGCTTCATTTCAGCTGCTGCAGCATTCGTAAATGTAACCACTAAAAGTTCATCCACATTGCAAGGATTCGCTTCATCTAACAAGCGGCTAATAATGCGATTAACAAGCACAGCTGTTTTCCCGGACCCCGCTGCTGCTGCAACCAAAATATTTTCTCCGCCCGCATGGATAGCTTGCCACTGCTCATCTGTCCAAGTTGCATTTTCAGGTTTTTCAGGAATTGGTCTCATTCGCTTCACCTCCCTCTTCTTTCATTTTTTCTAGAATCGATTTAGGGTCTTCATTTTTCAAATAGCGATACTTTTCGCTTTCCGCGCCAGGATCAAATTGACAAACCGAACGGAAAGGGCAAAACTGACAAGGCGTCCGGTCTTGCATATTATAAGGATTAATTGCCACTTCACCATCTAAAATTTTATTCCCAGCTTCTTGATACTTGTGCCGAACAAAGCGGCGCATCTCATCAAATTCCGCTTTACTTGCAGTTTTTGAACGCGCGCTTAAAGAGCCATCTTTCTTAATTTCTGCTGGAATAATAAGCGAAGAACCGCCATTTTCCAATTCTTCATCCATTAATGTAATCGTAACAGGATCTCGTAAAACAAGGCCTTTCATTTTATAGCTTTTCTTCACTTCTTTTAGCAGCTCAGCCTCATCAAGTGGCGTATCTGCAGAAATCAATTTGTTGTGCATATGGAAATAAAGAACGCCTGCTGGTTCAGCTTGCTTGCCAATAAATTCAGCCGCATTACTAACAACCACATCCAAATACGTCAGCATTTGGAGTGCGATCCCGTAATAAATTTCAGGTAGTTTCAAGTCATGTGCACTTGATTTATAGTCAATAATCCGGAGAAAACTTCGTCCATCTTTTTCCGCTTCATCCACGCGGTCAATTCGGCCTTGAAGAAGCAACTCGTGCCCCCCTTTAAGCGGGATTTTCATCGCAGGAATTTGACTGCTCCGACCAAAATCCACCTCTAAACCAACCGGGCGAAAAGCGCTCACTTTTGCCTGCTCATTTAACACGATAGCAGCCCGCGCAATAATATGGAAAAGTTTATATTTGATATAAGCCATCCGCTTTGTACTTAGTAAGATTTCGTGCTGCAATTTAGGAGCCAAATAATTCATCGCCTGTTCAGAAAAAGCAAGGCATTCTTCCTCCGTCAAATTGCCCCATTCCGTACCGCGTTTTTTAAGTTCAGCTGAAATCCATTCCATCGCCCCGTGAAAGATCTCGCCCATATCCACCGCTTCCAGTTGATAAGTCGCCCGTTCTTCAAGCCTTAACCCGTAACGCGCAAAGTGCTGGAACTCGCAACTGAAAAATTTCTCCATTCGCGAAACGCTGGCATGAATTTCCTTACCGAATAAGCCAGAAGCCGTTTCTTCTGCAAGAACGCCGGTGTTGTTTTGATAATTTAAGCTGCTTAAAATCCGCTCAGCCCCTTTATCATTTTGAGTGGCAAAATAATTATAGACTTTCCACCAAATGGGCATAATCGGATAACCACGTTTGTACATCCCAAGAATCGATGTCAGAAGTCCAAGTGTTTCTTCTCGCGCTTCGATATAATCTTTCTGTTCTTCTTCCGTGAGCAAACTCGGATCCGCCAAATAAACTTCTTCTTGAAGTCCAGTAAAAATCGCTTTTATTTTGCGGATATAATTGGAAGGAGCAAGCAATTTCCCTTCTTCATCCGCTGCCGGATAGCTTAAATAAAGCGCGTCCTTTGCCGAAGTAAATACGCGATATGCAATGAATTCTTCATGGAGCAGCGCACGGTGATTAGATGGTTTAAGCGAAATTCCTCGTTCTTGCAAAATTGCTCGGTCTTCTTCCGATAAAATCCCTTTATCGCTCACTCGTCGCGGTAAGACACCGTCATTTAAGCCAACCGCAAATACAACCTTCGCTTCAAGCAAACGTGCGTGTTCCATATCGGTCACAATCAACTGATCGAGTGCAGGCGGAAGTAGCGAAAATTCCAAAGCTTCTAGTCCCGTTTGAATCACCTCTAGAAAATCCTCGCGTGTCAGTTCTTCTTCACCGAGCACTTCCACAAATTCATCTAAAAGCGAAATAACCGCTTTCCAAGCTTGATCGTGTTCACGCGCAAGTTCAATAAACCCTTCTCGCTCCGCTCGGGCACGCCAAAGTTCCATCCGCTCAGCAGCTTTTACGTGCTCCAAGTAAGCAAATAACCCAGCTGCAAGCGACTTTCCTGTACCTTTACGCGCCACCTGCTCTTCCAAAAACAAGAGCGGCTCCGTGATCATACCTCGCACTTCATTGATCCGTTCTTCCATCTCAAGTTCAGCATCTGTTTGGACGCCAACATTAGTGGCCAGCCCACGTATCTTGCGGTAGTGCCACTTTTCACTGGCAAGAAAACGATTCCTGTTGTAGATTCCGTTTTCCAAGAGATAATTTTCAAATTGATCCACTTTAAAACGAAGAGTTTCTTGGCTTTCTTCGAGCGGAAATAGCATTTCCGTTCGAACGGCCTGAAAAAGCGGTTCGTATTGCCAATTTTGCCAAACAGCTTCCAAACTTGAACGAATAAATTCAATCAAAGGATGCCTTGCCATCCCACGTTTTTTATCCCAAAAGTAAGGAATCGCATCACGTGTCATAACCGAGTGCACAATTTCTTCATAATCTGCCATATTACGAATCAAAATTGCCATATCAGAATAGCGATACTCATTCGTTCGCACGAGTTTTGCCGCTTCACGAGCAACGCCTTCTATCTCAGAACGACGATTATTTGCTTGGTGTAAGTTCACACCTTCAGGAGAGCCTTCAAACGCTTCAAATGCATTTCCACTCCAAGCTTTTTCTAGACGCGATAAACCTTCCTTCGTAGATCGTTTGAAATCTGTTAAGTAAACAGCTGGTTCAATCCCGATGCTAGCTGTCTCAGCAATTTGCGTGATAGCTTGATAGGATTCTAAATTAAAATCAAACATGCTAAATAAGTTATTTCTGCCTCCAAGTGAAGCCTGATCGAGTGACAAAGCAATCTTCACTTGATTCGCTTGTTTGAGTAACGCTTCAATAACTGAAAGTTCTTGTTTCGAGAAACTATCAAAACCGTCTAAATAGATTGAAGCATTTTGAATGTAAGAACTGCTCGGCATTTTATCAATTAAAAGTTTAAGATAGTCTTCGCTTTCTAAAAATTTTCCATACAACTTTTCTTGGTATTTTTCGAATAGCAAAGAAACATCCAACATTTTTTCTTTCGTTGCTGGATTTTCAATTTCTGTTTTAAAAGCTTCTTGTTCCACTTCATATTGTTTAAATTCCTTGAACAGCTCCGTTAATTCTTTATAAAAGCCGCGCTTCTTAGCGGATTTATGGAAGACATGTAGCCGGTCTGCCTCTTCTTTTACGACTTCGCGCAGCAGCATTTCTGTCCCTGTTCTTGTTAAAAAAGTTCTTCCAAGTCCACCCGTTTCTGACAAGACTCGCCAAGCAACTCGGTTAAAACTGTAAACTTGAATATTCATTAATCCTTTGGCTTTTGTTTCATTAAAAAGAAAGCGTTCCATTTGGTACGTCATTTGGTCTGGAACAATCAAAATCTGTTGTTCATTTGGATACTGTGCCTCGTTTTTTTTCATTTCTTGAATGAGCTTAGTTGTCTTTCCTGATCCTGCTTTCCCAAGTATAAATTGAAGCGTCATCTCATCACCACCGAACGTATGTTTTTATTTCTTATTGTAACGGATTTTCTTCCTTCCGTAAAGTTGCTAAAATCGAATTTTCATGACGCAAAAAAACTAAGATAGCTTGCACTATCTTAGTTTTTCACAAATTTCATTTAAATTCCAGCATTTCCTTCTTTAATTTTAGCAATTTATTCGTAAGCTCTCCAAAACGTTCTGCATCTCCATCATCAAGCGCCTGATCAATTTCAAGTTTTAGCTGTTCTTCTTTCCGTTTTTCTAGGAGCATTGTCATGTAGCATTCAATAAAAACATTGGTCAGTTCTTTCTCGCCCTTTAACAGACCGACTTGATTCATTAATGAATTTGAAAAATCACGCATTTCCACGACTAATCACTCCTTTTCAAGATTTTCATGGCCAAGTTCGCTTGAAAAATGCTTAAATTGGCTTCAAAAATCATCAAAAGCTTCAAAAATTCAACTTTTCTAAATTCTACTGACGCAGGAAAACTTGTGTGCTATAATAGCCAACAAATAACTAGCTGACATAAACAGATGGCTAGAAGTTTCTTATTCCAAACTTCTTTTCATAAATATTAAAGACAATCTTAGAAGGAGATGCTTGAAATGAAGAAAATGCAAGATCAGCAAATTTATGAGGTGAATCCTCATACGATGATTATTTTGCCCTATAAAGCAGGTGGGTCGCTTTACTCAGAGGTAATGGAACTTGGTTCTCACTCTATATCAAAGTTTACCCCCTTTGAATTAATTAAAACTAGTTGCAAATATTTCGGCGCCAATTATGACGGTCGCAAGGAAGGAACTAAGCATCTGATCGGAATTACTCACAAACCACCAATTATTATTGATCCGATTTCATTCACCTATGCTTTTCCTACTACTTCTCCGCAAAATCCTCATTGTGTATGGATATTCCCACAACACATTAAAGATTATCAGTCCGCCGATAACAATCAAACTTTTATTCGTTTCGCCAATTTAGAAACTGTGGTCTTAGATATTTCGATTTCTTCATTTAATAATCAAATTGCTCGCACTTCGATGCTACACATGAAATTTTCTCAAAAGATGAGGAAAATCGAAAGTCAAATCCCGCAAACTTCTATGTTTTTCCCACCTTCCAACTATGTGGCGGAAAGTTTCCTTGGCTACAGGAGAACGCCACCAAGTAGTAATCAGCCTCCCGATCGCCCCAAGAAATAAAAAAATGAGTTTTCCTAGTTCTTAGGAAAACTCATTTGCTTTGTTTTAAAATCACATCTGAAATTTCTTTTATTAATTTTAAATCTTTTTCTGAAAAGGAATAAGGCAATTCGAGATACCACTTTTCAAGTTCTGGATTGCCGATAAGTGGAAAGGCATTAACCGAGTTTTTTTCTCGAAGCGCTGCTACGTCATCAAGCAAAAAATCTGTTGTGGTTCCAAGCGTTTCCGCTAAAAGAGCCAACATAAAAATAGGTGGTTTGTGCGTCCCGTTTTCATACTTACTGATCGTAGACGGTGTGACGCCAATTTTTTTCGCTAATTCTTTTTGCGTTAACCGATTTTTCTTACGTAAATTTATCAATTTTTCACCGAAATTCAAAACGCTCACCTCTCCTCCTTTCTATTATAGCAATCCTTTGCTCAGATTTCGACTCCATGTTTTCAATTCATTAAAATTTACTTTACAAATTTAATAAAAAGGCTTATATTATCTTTATTAAACGGGAGGTGACGAGCTTTATGACAGCTCTTACTCAAACGTTCCAGGCAAAGCCTTTTTAATGGCGATACTTTGTTTGGAATGGTTCAATTGTAAAATCGCCAAGTAAAATGGTTTTGCCGATTTATTATTTGACCAAATAATAAAGGAGCGAGCCAAATGAAATATCAATCTGTCGAAGATGTGCTTCCAGAATCCCTTATTGAAGAAATTCAAAAATACGCCGCAGGGACAACGCTTTATATTCCCGCTAGAAAAAAACGCGCGTGGGGGGAAAATTCAGGAATCAAATCAAAATTAAAAAAGCGAAACGAAGCGATTAAACTAGCTTTTGAAGAAGGAATCTCTATGCAAGAGCTAGCTAAAACTTACTTTCTATCGGAAAATACCATTAAGAATATCATCTACCAAAAGACCTGTTGACTACTAGCAGGTCTTCTTTAAAACAGTTAAGAAATGTTTTCAGTACTATACAACGATGCTTTTCTTCCTTTAAAATGAATTATGGAGGTGTTGAACTGTGGAAGCTTTTATTCCCAATCATCTTTTTAATGCCATTATGCGTCATGCCAAGCAAGTCTTGGATGCGGAACGAAGTGTAAATGATGTTCAAATAAAAAAAGAATTTGCGTTTTACTCGCTAAGTAAAGCAGAAAGCCTTTTTGAAGCGTTAACTCAAGAACAAGCTGCTCTTTTAAAGCCACTTGCTGAAATTAAAAACGAGCAAGATCTGGAAAAATTTAAAGAATCGCTTACTTCTTATATTTATCCATTTCCTTCAATTAGTGAAGCACAACTCAAAAAGATGTTTAAAAAAACAAAAAAACTACATCCGCCAGAACTTACAGATGAAAAACGGAAACAGCTTACTTATTTAAGCTGGCTCGATGCCGGTTCGATGAAAAAATTCATGGTTTATGAGTACGAAGGCAAATTAGCCGCTTTAAAAGGAAGCTTTTTGCCTAGTCAAAAGAAAGATATTTGTCATTTTTGTAATCAAGTAACAGAAGTGGGTTTATTCACAGTAGATGTAACTTTAAATTCGAAGGCAAATACTTATAAAGCACTTAGTAATTATATCTGCCAAGATGCAGAAAGTTGCAATGCCCATCTGACCAATACGGAAAAACTAGATTATTTCGTGGCGTATAGTCAGTCTGCTAAAAAATAAAGAATGAATCTAGAAGCAGTCCCTTCATCGCTTAGGATGAAGGGACTGCTTTTTATACAATACAAAGAGAAGAAATTGTATAAAAATACGACAACCGCCAAAGAATAACTCTAAAAATCGCTGTTATCCATTTTCGTTATCTCTCTTTATTTCATAATTATAACTTTAAACGTTTAAATACATACAAGTAAATTGACTTTCAAAAAACTATCTATTATTATTTTAATGTATTATATTTCACTAAAAGAGGGATGATATGAATTTTGTTGATGATCACAGTGCTGCACTAAAAATGCAAGAATTGCTCAACTATCTCTATACTTCCTCTGATCTTGCGACTCGTTACATCCAAGAAGTTTCCTTTCGAAAAAACGATATTATTGTTGAGCCTAATGATTCTTCTAATTTCTTTTATTTGGTTCAATCAGGTGTTGCATTCGTCGAAGCTTGGACTGAAGGTAATGAACGTGAAGTGCTTTACCTTTTAACTTCTAACCAGCTTTATTCACCGGAAAGTTTATACGATAATTTTAAGGGTTGCTTGAATTTATTTCCAAGACAACTTCGGGCAGCTTCCAACTTATCCGCCTACAAAATTGACTGTGACTTTATGATGGATCACCTTTATGCGCAGCCTAAGCATTTGAACTTTCTTTTTTTAACTGCCCTACGTGAGCTTAGCTCTGCTCAGCTTATCTTTCATATTCATAAGTTTCCAACCGAAGAACGGATTGACCGCATGCTTCAAGTCATTGCTAGCGCTTCTGGGGAACAAACTGGTGAAAGCATCTTGCTTCCTTCTGCTATTAACCAGTCTGTGCTTGCTTCTTTGTGCGGTTTGTCACAGAGTGCTATTTCGATACACTTGAAAAAACTCGTTAAAGAAGGAACTCTTTCTTCTACCCATACGCCTTTACAAATTTTGAAGCCTAACTTCTTACCACATTAATAATAAAGAGGGCGCCCTTTGTGGCGTCCTCTTTTCGCATTAAAAATGGTCATAAAATCGTGGGGAAGTTTGTGGGATGATTGCTTCCAGTAAACTAATCGTTTCTTCACTTGCTGTGATTTTGTGATACGCATTTAACATCCGCGGACGAACAGCCCCTAGGAGCATTTGGCTCAAGGTCCCAATCTCTATTTCTAGCAAGTTTTCATAAGTTTCTCCATTGTCGTTTTCTTGTAAGACTCCATCTTCAATTTTATAAACACCACTATTAAATGGAGCTACTTCATCAGTTACTCGGATATATAGTGGTTTTTCATGGTTTTTAAATGGATAGCGTCTTAAAAATTCTTTGACGTCCACAATTCGCAACATGTAGGAGAGCTCTTCTTCCACTTTGAGAGCTGTCGGATTAGTCAATCCTAGTGCCAGTTCTTGGATGTCTCCAGTGTTCTCTAATTCAACGATATCAAACATGGAATCGTGGCTTGAGATAAATGCCCACAACTCGTTTTCAGCTTCGCTTGTCAGCGCGATCAATTCGCGGATGATCATTTTGGTTCCTTCAAACCCAAAGGATAGATAACCTTTTGCTTCGCCATTTTCGTCGAAGTATAGTGCCATTTCCTTAGTGAAGCCACGACGAGTTAGCCGTGCCCACCAAGCTTCATCGTGGACAAGCATGCCTTGATGCGCGCTCGAATATTGATGGTAAACTTCTTTTATAAAAGCAAACTCTGGGCTGGAATGGTTGATTCGCTTGATTTGACCGATTCCGCTTGGCTTGCGAACAAATTGATCCAGTTTTAAATGAAGATGCGCCATATGAAACCCTAATTCGTAGCCAAATTTACGATAAAATCTGACGTCAAATGGGTGAAGATAGGAAACGATTTGTCCTTTTTCTTTCATCGCTTCAATGGATTTTGTCATCAGTTGTCGGATCAAGCCGCCACGGCGATGCTCTGGATAGGTCGCCACATAGGCAATCCCACCCATTTGATAACGTTCGCCAAATAGCATGACTTCAAGCGGATAAGTCACAACTTGTGCAGCTAATTCGTTATCTTTGAAGGCACCTAGGCGATTTCCATGGTCCATCCAGTAGAAAAAGTCTTCTTCTCCACCTCCTGATGAAGTTCTAAATGCGTAATCTCGTAATTTTTTCATTTGATGAATTTCTTCTTTTTGTATTTCTCTGATTTCCAAGTCGATCAACTCCTATCTGTTTTATTTTAGCATTTTTAAGTGAGAAATGCTGTTTCCTTTGTTTCTTGCTACTAACTTTTTGTAAGCTTTTAACTTGCCAATGTTAACGCATTCAGCTACACTAATAAAAGGACTTTATTTTTAGGAGGAAAAAACAAATATGTCAAATGTACTATTTATCAAGGCTAATGGGCGTCCAGCTGACAGTTCTGTTAGTGTAGCCTTGTATGAAAATTTCTTAGAAAGCTACAAAGCAAGCCACCCAAACGATCAAGTAACGGAAGTAAACTTATTTGAAGTTGATCTACCTTATTACGATGGCACAATGATGAGCGGACTACATAAAGAAGTGGCTGGCGAGCCTCTTTCATCAGAAGAAAAACGTCTTGCTGATATTGCGAATGGTTACTTAAATCAATTTCTGGAAGCGGATAAGGTCGTTATGGCTTTCCCTCTTTGGAATTTCAGTATTCCAGCGCAATTCTTAACTTATCTATTTTACTTAAATCAAGCGGGAAAAACTTTCAAATACACGCCAGAAGGTCCAGTCGGGCTTGTAGGCGATAAGAAAGTGGCATTACTCAATGCACGTGGTGGGATTTATTCGGATGGTCCACTTGAAAGTCATGAAATGTCTTTAAGCTATGTTAAAAACATCTTGAACCATTTCGGTGTAACTGATGTTGAAACGCTTGTTGTGGAAGGACACAATGCCACTCCGGATAAAGCACAAGCGATTATCAAGGCAGGTTGCGATGAAGCTTGCCGTCTTGCCGAAACATTTTGATCATTTAGATGTGAAATGAATTTTAAATAAAAAAAGCAGAGAACTTGGTGCTAGCCATTGTTTAAAATGGATACCAAGTAACTCTGCTTTTTTATTTGTGTAACTTTTTAGTAGCGATTATCTTGTTGTTTTTTCTTCGAGTTTGTCTAATATTGAATAACAGCCACGAAAAAGCCAAGAAAGTTCGAATGCACCTTCTTGGCTTTACTTTTATCTACTTTTTACAAGCAATTGAATCGCTTCTTCGATATAGGCATCCGTTTGATCCGTTCCATCTTGTTCAGCATTTTCTATACAAGCTGCTAAGTTTTGAGCTACAACCAGCCCAATCACTCGATCTACGCTTGTTCGAACTGCACTTAATTGCGTCACAATTTCACGACATTCTTTTTCTTCTTCCATCATTTTTAAAATACCGCGAATTTGCCCTTCTGCCCGCTTCAAGCGATTTTTCATTTTAGCATCATAGATTAATTCTCCAGATCGCCCTGCCATGCGCCCATTCCTCCCATTACATTTGTGACTTGATACCCTTTGCCACTTAGAAAAATCGAAGCTTGCTCCGAGCGTCCGCCAGCGTAGCAAATGATCGCATAATCCGCTTCTGGATCAAGTTCAGTGAACCGTTCTCCTAACTCATGAACCGGGATATTTTGTGCTTTTGGGATGTGTCCTTTTTGAAAATCTTCTGCATCACGTACATCTAAAATTTGATAGTTTGCTAAGCTTTGACGAAGCTCAGCTGTTGTTGTCGATAAATACATTTATTCCACCTCTTCCGGCAAGATTGTTTGATATAAACTAAATCCGCCATCTAAATTTTTAGCTTGATAGCCAGCATTTTTTAAAATCCGTTCCGCTAAATAGCCACGTAGCCCTACTTGACAGGTTACAACAATCGGGACGTCTTTTTCAAGTTCCAAAACCCGCGCACGAAGCTCGTCAAGTGGAATGTGGATCGCCCCTTTGATTTTCCCCTTTTCGATTTCAGCTTGACCGCGGACATCTAGCAAGACTGCTCCTTTTGCTCTTTCGGCTTCGAGCTCGTGCCACTGGATATTTTCAGATAGCCCTTCAAGCAAATTCAAGCCCGCATAGCCCGCCATATTGACCGGGTCTTTCGCAGAGCCAAACGGAGGTGCATAAGTAAATTCAAGTTCCGGGAGGTCACAAATCGTCATGCCCGCTTTGATCGCCGTCGCCAAAATATCGATCCGTTTATCAACGCCGTTTTCACCAACCGCTTGTGCCCCAAGAATCCGGCCACTCTCTTTTTCAAACAGCACTTTCAAAAGAAGCGGCGTGTTCCCTGGAAAATAACTCGCATGACTTTTCCCCTGGATATGCACGGCCATGTAAGGAATTTCCGCCTCTTGAAGCGCCTTTTCATTTAGTCCTGTCGCTGCCGCTGCAAGATCAAACACCCGAACAATCGCCGTTCCAAGAAAGCCTTTATTCGGTCGAGCTTTTCCAAAAATGATATCTGCAAGCATTCGACCTTGACGGTTCGCAGGAGAAGCAAGCGAAATGAGGGCATCTTGCTGACTCACTTCTTGCTTGACCACGATCGCATCCCCGATCGCATAGACGTCTTTCGCACTCGTTTCATAATTTTCATCTACGATAATGCCCCCACGAAGCCCCGTCTCAATTTGAGCTGCCTGCGCAAGACTCGTTTCCGGTGCAACGCCAATCGAAAAAATCGTTAAGTCACTAACAAGCACTTCGCCGTCTTCAAGTTCAATCTTGCGTCCTTTATCCTGAAAGGCTGCGGCACCTTTTCCAAGCTGTAAATTGATGTTGTTTTTTGTAAGCTCCTGCTCAACTCGAACAGCCATTTCCGCATCTAGCGGCGGAAGCACGTGGGGCGCTTTCTCAACAATCGTTACTTGCATCCCCCGCCTCGCAAGACTTTCCGCCATCTCCATGCCAATAAATCCCGCGCCAATCACAACAGCTTTTTGAGGGATTTCTTCTTGGATGAAACGCTCGATCGCATCAACGTCCGGAACCGACCGCACCGTAAACAAGTTTTTCGTGTCATTTAATCCCGGAATTGGTGGTGTGATGGGTTTTGCTCCTGGAGATAGGATCAGCTTATCGTAACTCATTTCAAATGTTTCAGTTTGATTTTGAACTACCACTTGTTTTTTATTAGGCTTGACTTCAAGAACTTCATGAAACGGCTTCACGTCAATCCGAAACCGGGCCCGCAAACTTTCTGGGGTTTGAACAAGCAAATCTTCACGTTCGCTAATTTCACCCGAAATGTAATAAGGCAATCCACAATTAGCGAAAGATACATAAGGTCCTTTTTCTAGCACGACAATTTCTGCTTCTTCATTTAATCTTCTTAATCGCGTTGCTGCGGACATTCCGCCTGCGACGCCTCCAACAATCACAATTTTCATTTTGCTCCTCCTTTAGTCGGGCCTTGCCACTGGCTCATGCCGCCACGAATATTGATTACATCATAGCCTTTTTTGAGAAGCATTTTCGTGGCGCGCTTACTTCTCATGCCAGATGCACAAATAAGATAGGTAGTTCCTTGTGGCTCGTAACTTGCAATCTTTGAAAGCGGAACATTTTTTGCTTTCGGAATGTGCCCTGCTTGAAACTCATAACTTTCCCTGACATCAATAATCACTGGATTTTTAAGCTCTATAAGCTCTGCTACTTGGATGGATGGTATTTTTTGAAACATCAAATTCACTCCTTCATCGCTTATAATACCCTACGGGGTATAAAAGAACAAATAAGATGCTCATCCAAAATAAAAACCCCCGAAAGAAAATCTTTCGGGGGTTTACTTAGACGGCTTGAGCGCCTGTAAATTGACTATTATAAAGATCGGCATAGAAGCCATTTTCGGCTAATAGTTCTTGGTGCGTGCCTTGTTCGATCACATTTCCGTGATTCATGACAAGAATCAAATCGGCATCGCGAATCGTCGACAAGCGGTGGGCAATCACGAAACTCGTGCGCCCTTCCATCAAGTTCCCCATCGCAAGTTGGATGTTGAGCTCTGTCCGCGTATCCACGCTTGATGTCGCTTCGTCCAAAATGAGAATCGACGGATCAGATAAAATCGCTCTTGCAATCGTTAAGAGTTGTTTTTGTCCTTGCGAAATATTTGATCCTTCTTCATTGAGCATCGTATCATAGCCACCCGGCAAGCGACGAATGAATTCATCAGCATAAGCAGCTTTTGCAGCTTGAATGACTTCTTCTTTTGTTGCCCCATCGCGGCCATAAGCAATATTCTCAGCGATTGTTCCATTAAAAAGCCAAGTGTCTTGCAAGACCATCCCAAATTTCGAACGAACATCATCTTTCGTCATATCGCGTGTATCCACACCTTCGATTCGAATCGCGCCACCATTTACATCATAAAAGCGCATTAGCAAATTGATGATCGTAGTCTTCCCAGCACCTGTCGGACCCACAATTGCAACCATCTGACCTTCGTTTACTTTAATGTTCAAATCATTCATCAGCGGTTTGTCAGGCGTATAGCCAAATTCCACGTGGTCAAACACAATGCTCGTTTTTTCCGATTCTACGACTGGGATTTGTTCTGGAATCGTATCTGTTTCTTCTGGTTCATCCATAATTTCAAATACCCGTTCTGCAGAAGCAATGGTCGATTGAATGACGTTCGCGATATTCGCAACGCTCGAAATTGGTTGCGAGAAGAGTTGAACGTATTGCGTAAAGGCTTGGATATCCCCAACTTGGAGTGTTCCGTTCGTTACGAAAATCCCCCCACCAACGCAGACTGCCACATAGCCCAAATTCCCAACAAATTGCATCATCGGCATCATGATTCCTGAAATAAATTGTGCTTTTTTAGCAGCTTTGTAGTAATCATCATTGACCGTTTCAAACGTATCCAGTGTGTTTTTTTCTTGCCCAAACGCTTTGACGATCGTTTGCCCGCCGTAAGTTTCTTCCACGGTATCATTTAAAATCCCGAGATTGCGTTGTTGGGCTGCAAAGAAAGCTTGCGACTTCCCTGCAATAATCGCCACAATGATGATGCTAAGTGGCACCGTCGCGACAACAATCAATGTCATTTGCCAGCTGATCGTAAGCATCATAATCAGAACGCCGACAAGTTGGACAACTGCTGTGATCGCTTGTGTAAGCGACTGTTGCAAAGTATTCGCGATGTTATCCATATCATTAACAGCTCGGCTCAAAATATCCCCATTTGAACGAGTATCATAGTAGCGAAGCGGCAAACGCGCCATTTTTTCTTTTAAATCTTTTCGCATATCATAAACTGTTCGTTGGGCAACGCTTGACATCACGAATTGTTGAATGAAGTTAAAAATCGAGCTTCCAAGATAAAGCAAGAGAACTACAAATAAAATATCAAAAATCGCATCATCATTAATTCCAGCTGGACTCATAATACCTTTAAAAATCTCTGTCGTTGCTTTCCCGAGTTCTCGCGGGCTAAAGATATTAAAAATCGTTGAAAGAATCGCAAATAGGAAAACCACTGAAATAGCAATCGTTCTCGGCTTCATGTAGCCAAGTAGACGCGATAAAGTTTTACCAAAGTTTTTCGGTTTTGAGGTCACTCCCATGCCTCCACCATGACCGTGTCCTGGACTCATGCTATCTCCTCCTCTGAAAGTTGCGAACGCATAATTTCTTGATAAATTTCGTTCGACTCTTTAAGTTCTTCGTGTGTGCCGATACCTGCTATTTTACCTTCGTTTAGCACGATAATTTGATCCGCATCCACCACCGAAGTAATCCGCTGTGCCACAATCAATGTGACTGCATCTTCTGTTTCTGGTTTTAACCGTTTTCTAAGTTCAGCATCCGTTTTAAAATCGAGCGCTGAAAAACTGTCATCAAAAATGTAAATATCTGGTTTACGAATGAGCGCTCGCGCAATCGCAAGCCGTTGTTTTTGTCCGCCAGAAAAGTTATTCCCACCTTGCTCAACGCGCGCTTGAAGACCTTTAGAACCGCGTTCGACAAAGTTTTTCGCTTGGGCAATTTCGAGAGCTTCCCAAATTTCCTCTTCTGTGGCATTTTCTTTCCCGTACCGCATATTCGATTCAATATCACCCGTGAATAAAACAGCTTTTTGTGGAACTAAACCGATTTTTTCACGTAAAGCAGCTTGACTCATTTCACGCACATCGACGCCATCCACTTTGACACAACCTGTTTCGACGTCATAAAAACGCGGAATCATATTAATTAGCGTAGATTTCCCTGAACCCGTGCTTCCGATAATTGCCACCGTTTCCCCCGCTTTCGCCTTAAAGAAAATGTTTTCGATAACCGGTTTTTCAGCACCTTCATAGCGGAAAGATACTTGATCGAACTCGAGACGTGTTGGTTTTTCACCATTTTTCGGTGTGGCAGGATCAATGATCTCAGCTTGCATTTCGAGCACCTCGTTGATTCTTTCAGCTGAAGCCCCTGCACGTGGAATGAAAATAAAAACAGCTGAAAGCATCATGAAGCTCATCATAATTTGCATCGCATATTGAATGAACGCCATTAAATCGCCGACCATCATACTGCCGTTACTGATAAAATGCGAGCCAATCCAAATGACAGCAATACTAGTTAAGTTCATAACCAGCATCATGATCGGACTCATGAGAGCAAGTAAACGGTTGACGCCAATGGCTGTAACCGCATAGTCATTGTTGGCTTCTTCAAATTTCGCAAGTTCATCCTTGTTGCGGTTAAACGCGCGAATCACTCGAATCCCAGTAAGACCTTCCCGAATCACTCGGTTTAATTTATCCATTTTCTTTTGTAATTTTTTAAACATCGGCATGGCTTTTCCGCCAAGTCCAATTACAAGTAAAAGTAAGATTGGCAATACGATGACGAAAATCAATGATAATTTGGCATCATGACTGACGGCCATAATAATCCCACCAATCAACATGATCGGCGCCATTACCATCATCCGTAACATCATATAAATTACATTTTGAATTTGCACCACATCATTGGTTGTTCTTGTAATAAGCGAAGCCGTTCCAACTTTATTAAATTCCTGCAAAGAAAAGTTTTCGACTTGATTAAAAATTTTATCCCGTAATTCTCGCCCAAAGCCCATCGAAATTCTTGAAGCAATGTAAACGATGATGACAGAAAGCAGTACCGCTCCTGCTGAAATAAGTAGCATGAACGAACCCGTTTTCCAAATATAGCCTTTATCGCCTTGTACAATCCCTTTATCCACAATGTTGGACATTAAAGTAGGCAAATAAAGCTGACCTAAAACCTGAATAAAAGTAAGTAGTAGTACAACTGCAATCCCAAGCCAGTAGGATTTCAGCCGTTTCATTAAACGCATCACTTGGGAATTCCTCCTTCTTCATGATTTGCTTTGCTGTTCAGATAATCTGTCAGCTTGCTTAGTAGTCGGATCAAAGTCCGCATATCGTCCTCGCCCAGATAACTCTTCATGTCGATAAAGCTTTCATGAAAGTAATGAATGATCTGATCCGTTAATTTTTCCCCTTTTTCCGTAAAATTGAGGTACGCCGCGCGCTTATCTTCCGGATTTTGAATACGCGTAATCAGTCCCTTTTTCTCGAGGGCATTAATCTGTTGCGTCACACTCGGTCTAGAAATGCCCAGCCGTTTACCAATTTCGCTTACGCTCACGCCAAGTTCTGAGTTACTAATTCGCATCCCCCGAAACAATGTAAACATGAAGCGAATTTCTGCCTTCGTAAAGCCATCAATATGAAAGTTCATCATTTCCGCTCGCTTAAAATTCATAAACGCCCGAATAACCGAATATCCCAATTCACGCTCTTCTGATTGCATTCGACCTTCCCTCCTTTTTAATTAGTTTGCCTAACTAATTATATGGATATTGAAAAAAAAGTCAAGAGAAAACTTTTTCATCTACAAAGCACCATTTCGCTTAAAAAATCCAAAAGAACCATCTGTATGCTTGAACAGACGGTTTTTTTGGATTTTTACTAAACTTTCATTCTACAAAAAGCTAAAATAATTGGGGGCAATAGTCAAAGTAATAGGTCTTTTCTTGATGATTTTAATCGCCCCTTTTTCAACTAAGCTATCCTTAATTTGGTTAAAAATATAGATGGAAGGAATCGAATGGTCGTATTTTAAAATATCATCTTTAGTAACGCCTTCTGAAAATTCACCATAAATATATTCTTGAAATAAAATAAACAGAACAGAGGCTTCCCTATCACTTAGTTCTACATCATCTTGTAAATGCTTATGAATTTCTTTTAAACGCTCTCTTTTTTCTTTAAGATCTGCTATGATTGATGTTTGTTCGCGATTTAATATATCAAAAAAAGCATCAATAAAATAAGTTAAATCCCCAGCGCTCTTAAAACTATTGGTACTAGAAAAAGCATCAACATATATTTTCAAATTATCTTTACACGCCTTCGATAACGATAGCGAAGTAATCGGATTCAATAATTTTTTCAGATAGATACTAGAAATATACCTCGCAGTTCTGCCATTTCCATCATAATAGGGATGCAAATAGCCAAAGATAAAGTGACCAATTGCGATCTTGTGGAGACAAGGTAATTCGTCGTCATTCATGAAATGGATCATTTTTTGAATTTCTTCTTTCAACGTTTCCTCTGTCATTGTATTTCTATGAACAACTTTCCCGCTATTCGATTTGGTTAATTCAGAAGGCCCTCGTCTAAATATCTCCCCATCAGGAAGATCCTCTTTTTTAATTTCATCTAAAACTAGATAATCATAAATCTCTCTTACATCTTGAGGAGTCGATAGCAAAGCTACTTTTTCTTGCTGTAATTTTAAATAACTTTTGATCAAGCTTTTATGTCTAAGCAGCTCAGCATTATCCTGAATAATCTTTCTTAGCCCCGTTCTCATTTCTGCTCTGGAACTTCTCACACCTTCTATTTCATTAGTTCCTTGCATTTCTTCTACCAAAGTATTAATTTGATAAGATTCCTTGGCAATTCCAGGAAGATCTCTGGCTATTTTTTTTATTTTTTCGCTATCTACCATTATTTTCTCAGCATTTGCCATCATTTTGGGGTGACTATAAAAAAATAGTTTAAACTTATCTGGAAAGCCAAACGTTTTTATTTCAAAATCTAAGCGAATAGCTCCATATCCTTCTATTCTCTTCTTTTTTTCTTTTTGATACGCTTCACTGCTCATCTCATTGAAAATTTTATGCAAATATTTATAATTCATGACCAACCCTCTTTTATAAAATGAAATATTAGCTGTTTTTTAATTTTACATTAAGTCTAATTCTTTGTAAACCTAAAAAATCTCGAATTACATTTTTTCATTATTATACCAACAAATCTTAGAT
>NZ_JAATJW010000159.1 GCF_011800755.1 Listeria valentina | reverse complement strand
AGAAACACCTCCCATCAGCTCCGCAAAATCTTGAACGGAATCTGGTATTTCCTTAGACTGATAAAATGGTTTGCCAAGAACCATGGTTCTTGTTACGAATCTACGCACTTCGTTGTTTTGATAGTTCCATAAAAAGGAGGCCGCTTTCCTTTTGATTGGCTCATCACTTTCACCAATCAGCTCATGAATCATTCTTTGCGTATAAAAGTAAGCCTTTTCTTTCTCACTCTCTCCGCTATATAACTTTTCGATTGGAAAAAGCGTTTCAAACTGTTGCGGAGTTAAACAGTCTATCCCTTGATGAATCGCAGATAATTGGTTTAAAAGCCCTTCTAAAAATTGCTTATCTTGTCGCGTTTCCCTTACTAATGTTTGGATAGGGAAGTAGGCAATACATCGGATGCTATGAAAAACAAATTTTTCTTGTGTCTCTTCGACTTTGGACAATCTACCTCTCTCATGAAACCCTAGTTTTTTTAATGAGCGAATACTTGCAAAGAACTGATCCATTTCATTAATCATTGCAATCCCTCCTCATCAGATGCGCTTTTTCGAAAATCGTTTAACTGGTTTTCGATAAAATCCGAAATTCCTATTTTTTCGGCTAGCCGACTCACAGCGCGATTTAAATAATCTTCATATTTCGCATAAGGATCCATGTAATCAGGTTCCAAATGCTCATCAAACCTCATAGCTTCTATAATTTCAAAGAATTCTTT
>NZ_JAATJW010000158.1 GCF_011800755.1 Listeria valentina | reverse complement strand
CCTTCTAAAGTGAACTAGATTTTTTATTCCTAGTGTCTACTTTATAGGGAGTGTATCAGACAAGCATGCAGGGTTGTTTTTTTTTGGATGTAGATTTAAAGACAGAGATGAATGGGATTGCGCTTGGAGGACAGATCAGAAAAGAATATCCGAATGCTCGAATTGTTTTTGTGACGGCACATGCAGAACTTACACATTTAACCTTTTTTTATAAAGTAGAAGCAATGGATTATATTCTTAAAGGTGATGATGCCGTGCTGAAAAGTAGAATTATCAGCTGTATTGATGTTGTCATGAAGAGATACCTTTGTGCTAATACTGAACTAGATGAATATATTATAGTGGAAAGCTGTCGAGCATCTGTAAAGCTTTTAATCAAAGATATACTATTTGTTGAATCTTCAAAAACTGCACATCGTTTAGTGGTGCACTTAAACAATAGGCTAGTAGAATATTATGGAAAAATAAAAGATGTTGAAAGGCAAAGCACCTCATTTTATCGGTGCCACCAATCTTTTGTTGTTAACATAAAAAATGTTCATTCAATTTCTAAAAAAGAGCGGGAAATTGTTATGAATAACGGAGAAACCTGTTATGCTTCGGTAAGATATCTAAAAGGGTTGTTGGATAGGTTAAATGATGAATGAGTTTGGCTCAATGGAAGTAAAGCAAATAAAAACAGGTAAAAAAACATCTTTGGATTGTTTTTCTACCTATCTGCTATTAACAAAACTACTACTTTATCAGTAGATATCTACAACATAATAACACTTATGATTCATAAGTG
>NZ_JAATJW010000157.1 GCF_011800755.1 Listeria valentina | reverse complement strand
ATATAAGGCACGCTAGAATTTATAGCAATATCGTTTATATCAGAAATGAGTGTTTCTCTATTCAAATGGACATACCTATGATAAAAAGACTGGAACATTATATGAATGGAAGGCAGCTTTTCGTCATCATAAAGCATACCAAGCTCGCTCTTTTTCAAAAGAATTGGAGAGAGCTTGTCGATTTTCATTCGTTTAGCAAATTCCTTTTTAACTCGTTGTTCTGATAATCCTCTCCTGTTGTTAAAGTAATTCACAGTTTTAAGAAAAATTTCTTGCTCGTATTTTAATGACTCTTCACCCAATTCAAGAACTTCTTCAATCCAAGTTTTGAAATGATAGATTGAATTATTTTCCAAGAGACTAAAGTGATTAAAAATTGGATATAGTTCACCAGATTCACTGTCATAAAACTCAAGTTCATCAAGTAAAATTTGCCAAAATGGTTTAAGGATTGCGCAAGGAAATTTGCTGAAAATATCTAAAAATCTTTCCCATCTATCTTGATAACCATTTCTTACTTCAAGAACATTATAAAATGAAAAACAGATTATTGCGTTGTTTTCAAGTGAATAATTGAAAAAAGAACTACTTTCTATATTGCCATTATATACGATTTCACTAATAACATTGCTATCAATCAATAATAAGTTATATTGTTCACTTCCTATAGTTTTCAAAATATTCCCTCCTAGGATTCTCTCTACTAATTTTATCACATATATTTTATAAAAAATTTGGAGAAGAGCATTGGGGATTAAGGGTGAAGAAGATAAAATTTAGGATATTTTGCAATATAAACG
>NZ_JAATJW010000156.1 GCF_011800755.1 Listeria valentina | reverse complement strand
ACTTATTATCATTCATTTTTTTCAGCCTCTTTATTCTTTAAGAATAAAAAAACGTCATTTTGTGACAAAATTATGTCTAAATCATAATTGTCGATCAGAATATTCAGTTAAAATTTGTGACTTTAAATGTTCAAGCAATCGGTCTTGATTTAAATTTAATTGCTTCCGACTGGCAAGAATTCCTTTTTGATAAAGCAGCTGAATTTCTTCATTCGTTCTTGCTAGTCCAGCTTGTGCGAGTTGCGAGACAAAAGTTTGTGTGACATAACGAGGAAATTCCACAATTCCGTCCTCTGATTTTTGGCCAATTGTCGTTGAAAGACGGAATAAAGCCCAAGAAACTTTTAAACCTGTTTTATCGTTTGAAAGTGTATAAGCAAAAAAAATCTTGATCATTTGCGCGATTACTTTTTCAAATAACTCATGATATTCACGTGGATTCACATACAGGTGAGATAGAAAAAATTCTTTATCAATTTCGTATATGATTGAATCCTCAAGTGCAATAACTTGATACTGAATAAAACACGGTAAGTCCCATTTTGAAAATTTTTCCATAAGTACTTCTAAATTAATTAAGCTATTTTCTTCAAGAATCTCTGTGCTGATCATTTCTCCTTCTCGATTTAGAGTTTGAACGACAAAGTTACCTCTTTTAACTAAAAGCACTTTATCTCGAATTTTCTCTGTCGTTTGATAACAAATTTGATTAGGTTCATAATATTTTGTTTTCCAAAAAACAGCGTACCATTCCTTAGTAGTCAAGGATTCAAAACTCAAGCTATTCCCCTCCTCGTAAAATATATTTTAGAAAGATAAATGATCTTCCCTAAATGTTTCATTTCTTTTCCTTACGGAATA
>NZ_JAATJW010000155.1 GCF_011800755.1 Listeria valentina | reverse complement strand
CCGCAAATAGAACTAAAGACGATGTGGCTATTAACGCCATCTTGATGAATAGCATTTTCTATAATAGTTTTATTGAACCCAGCGACTGCACAAGTATCAAGATAAAAAGCGGTACTAACTAGATCGAAATTTTCGGACATGGTACCTACTTCAACCAAAGAAGTAAGTAGAGCAAGCTCACCGTATTTCAAAAAATTTTTATTAATGCTATATTCATAAAACACGGCGAAACACATATTTTCAAAGTCTAGGGCATCTCCCACAAATAAGTCTTTTGCTTTAATATCAGATTTAATTGGAAGTAAGGAATGAGAATATGGTTGATATAGAAAGAAACCTTTATTTAATGTTGAGACATTATTAATATAAAAATATATATTGATAGGGTATAAGCCGCCGCCAGACGGATAATATCGAGTGGTAGTTTTAATCCCTTCATAATTTATTTTTCTTTGAGAAATACCAAATGAATAATGAACAACAGTGGAGAAAGTATCAAGGTCTAGGGGATGTTTGATAAAAGAACGAGTACTCTTTCTGCTTTTTAAGATATTTAAAAAAGGTTCCGTTTTTCTTTTTGATTTGGATATAGGTAATTTAATTACATAGCGATTATCTATTTCTTGAAGTGGCATAGTTTCGCCCATCATAGAAGCAAGATTTGATTGATTATAAAACATAATACTTTTAAAATCGTTTAACCGTTGCTTATTCATGTTGATTAAATACATAAATGATGGGGAAAAATGATTCCCAGAAAGAGTATTCGTGAAAACTTGTGTGTTGTTCTGATTGGTTATATTAGACGAGTCGTTGCTAATAATTGTATGTCTATTATATAAACCTTTATTACTGCCATTATTGGAACT
>NZ_JAATJW010000154.1 GCF_011800755.1 Listeria valentina | reverse complement strand
GCTTCTAACTCATCAAAAGTTAAGTTTGTTGTAATAATCGTACTTTTATTTAAACGTTCATTCGAAATCGCATAGAGGATACGATGCACAAAATCACTCGCTTGTCCCTCTTTGCCAATGCGTCCACTTTCTGCTCCTAGATCATCAAGCACTAAAATATCAGGGGATGCACAACGCTCAATATAGCTGCTTTCTGTTTCGCCAGCAAAGCCATTGCTAGAAAATGTTCGGCGTATGTCTTGCATGAGTTTGCTGGTGTTTACAAAAAGGCAGGTTCGTTCTCCACTCGATAACTCGTTAATGGTCCGAATAGCCGCAATAGCTAAATGTGTTTTTCCTGCTCCGGGATCACCATAAAGCCATGTATTAAACGTTTGTCCCTCTTGATAAGCTTTTGATACTTGAATCATTTTCTGTTTGTTGCTAGCTGCTTCTGTACCTTCTGATGCATGATAATTTTTAAAGCCACAATTTTTTAATTTGTCATCTTCAAAAATGCTATTTTGTAAAAGTGCATCTAATCGCCTTTGTTTTTGCATCTCATGAGCTTTATTGTTTAACTCGTTGCTTAATTTGTTATTTTCAGCTTCTCGGGTACAAATGGGGCAAAGCTCTTCACCGTCAACGCACATCATCTGCACTGCTTTCCCTTTGTGCACATCACTTTCACAGTATTTATCTAGCATAGAAAAGCGCACTGGATTAGCCGTAGATGCTTGAAGGTCTTGGTTTTTTAGAATTTCGCCCATCACGTCTTTCACTCGTTCCATTTTTCCTAGCCCCTCTCTTTGCGCTATTCTTTTTTTGTTGTTCATAGGCAACAGCAGCAGCAAGTTCTGTAATATTCGCTTGTGACCATTCTTTTAAAAT
>NZ_JAATJW010000153.1 GCF_011800755.1 Listeria valentina | reverse complement strand
GCTTCTAACTCATCAAAAGTTAAGTTTGTTGTAATAATCGTACTTTTATTTAAACGTTCATTCGAAATCGCATAGAGAACACGATGCACAAAATCACTCGCTTGTCCCTCTTTGCCAATGCGCCCACTTTCTGCTCCGAGGTCATCAAGCACTAAAATATCAGGGGACGCACAACGCTCAATATAGCTGCTTTCTGTTTCGCCAGCAAAGCCATTGCTAGAAAATGTTCGGCGTATGTCTTGCATCAGTTTACTGGTGTTCACAAAAAGGCAGGTTCGTTCTCCATTTGATAGCTCATTAATGGTCCGAATAGCCGCAATAGATAAATGGGTTTTTCCTGTGCCAGGATCCCCATAAAGCCATGTATTAAACGTTTCTCCTTCTTGATAGGCTTTTGATACTTGAATCATTTTTTGCTTATTATGTGCCGCTTCCGTGCCTTTTTCAGCATAATAGTTTTTAAAGCCTGCTTGTTTCAAATTATCATCTTCAAAAATGCTGTTTTGCAAAAGGGCATCTAATCGCTTTTGCTTTTGCACGTCCTTCGCTTTATGTTTAAGATCGGTGCTTAGTTTGTTATTGTCAGCTTCACGCTTGCATATGGGGCAAAGCTCTTCACCGTCAACGCACATCATTTGCACTGCTTTACCCTTGTGCACATCACTTTCACAGTATTTATCTAGCATAGAGAAGCGCACTGGATTAGCCGTAGATGCTTGAAGGTCTTTGTTTTTTAGAATTTCGCCCATCACGTCTTTCACTCGTTCCATTTTTCCTAACCCCTCTCTTTGCACTATTCTTTTTTTGTTGTTCATAGGCAACAGCAGCAGCAAGTTCTGTAATATTCGCTTGTGACCATTCTTTTAAAAT
>NZ_JAATJW010000152.1 GCF_011800755.1 Listeria valentina | reverse complement strand
TTCTAATTTCTTAGTTCTTTTCTTAGTTGGCCCCTTTCTCCTCTTTTTTTTCTCCGGCTTCTCTTGTTTCTTGTAATTCTCGATAAAATCTATACCTATTTGTGAAATAATATAAGTTTTAGCTCTTTCTGAATTACCTGTTTCTTTTTCAATGATATAACCTAAATCCGCTAATTTACGAAGTAATCCGCTGTTATTAGAATATTTATCTCTACGAGCTTCTCGGTAGTATCTTTTTACATCTTCACTCGTAAAAAATTGTTTCTTATTATAAATTTCATCATAGTAGGCTGCAATTAAAACAAAATCTTGATTAGATAAATCACCGTACGCACGAGTAAATGTGGCCAAATTTGTTCTGGTTATTTTTGGATTGCTATTATTCTCTATGGGATCATCATTATTCTGATTAATAGGTTCAGACGATAAGAGATTACTAATTGGCTTATCTGTCTCTGAAGAGTAAGGTATTATTTCTGTTGAAAGGGAATCTGAACTTACAACTGTTGCTTTTTTCAGCGCTAACACTGCTTCTGGTAATATTGATGAGAGAAAAAATTCACGCTCCCTTTCTACAACTTCCGCTGAGCCAGCAGTTTCAAACTCAATTTCTCCAATTTTAAATCTTACCATATTTTCCATATTCACAACTCCTTATAGTAAATTAGATTTATTGTATAACTCTTCAAGCATAACTCGATATTCTAATTTAATATCATCAATTTCCTTTTTTCCAGCAGTATATGTAATATTAAGTGCAGAAAAATTCCCCGTTTTTCTAAATCTATCAAAATCATTTTTTATTCTAGAAAGTTTCAAAACGTTATTATTTTCAGCATTTTTTACTATGCCATCGAGCATTATATATCCC
>NZ_JAATJW010000151.1 GCF_011800755.1 Listeria valentina | reverse complement strand
TTTAGCCGGCTTAGCTCAGTTGGTAGAGCAACTGATTTGTAATCAGTAGGTCGCGAGTTCGACTCTTGCAGCCGGCACCACTTTTATTGGTTGAACTTACGTTGTAAGTTCGTCATAAAAAGAGCCGTTAGCTCAGTTGGTAGAGCATCTGACTTTTAATCAGAGGGTCGCAGGTTCGAACCCTGCACGGCTCACTTTTGCGGGTGTGGCGGAATTGGCAGACGCACCAGATTTAGGATCTGGCGCCGTGAGGCGTGGGGGTTCAAGTCCCTTCACCCGCACTTTCATATTGCGGAAGTAGTTCAGTGGTAGAACATCACCTTGCCAAGGTGGGGGTCGCGGGTTCGAACCCCGTCTTCCGCTTTTAGCTAGTCCCGATGCCGGGGTGGCGGAACTGGCAGACGCACAGGACTTAAAATCCTGCGGGTAGTGATACCCGTACCGGTTCGATTCCGGTCCTCGGCACCATTTTTATTGTTTTATGTTGCGCCCATAGCTCAACTGGATAGAGTACCTGACTACGAATCAGGCGGTTGGAGGTTCGACTCCTTCTGGGCGCGCTCTTTATACGGGAAGTAGCTCAGCTTGGTAGAGCACTTGGTTTGGGACCAAGGGGTCGCAGGTTCGAATCCTGTCTTCCCGACCATTTTAAACAATTGACTTCTTATCTTTGGGGCCTTAGCTCAGCTGGGAGAGCGCCTGCTTTGCACGCAGGAGGTCAGCGGTTCGATCCCGCTAGGCTCCACCAATTTTTTTGAACATTCTCTTGACGTGAGTATTCAAAAGATGTATACTGTAAAAGTTGCTGATAAAAAGGCAATGAAGAAAGAATGACCTTTGAAAACTGAACAAAAAGAAGACGAAAAAGCGATGAAAC
>NZ_JAATJW010000150.1 GCF_011800755.1 Listeria valentina | reverse complement strand
GCTCGAATTTCTAAAAGGGCAAGATACCTATTAACGTTCAAAGTAATTTAAAACTCACAAAAAGGCTTTTTAAGCGTTTTTTCACCTAAAGATAACCAAACTACCAAAACACATCAAGAGCTCTTAGAACGTCTATTTGAGCCCTTAAAATCAATATACGATTTTCGCAAGTTTCCCTACTCACAGAGAACACATTCTCTACGTATGAAGAAGGCAATAAAAAACAGACTACTCAAAGTAGCCCACTATTTCGCTTCTATATTTTTATTTGGCACCATGTATGCAAAAAAGCGCTAGCTTTGCGCTAACGCTTTAAATATCTTTAAACTTATTTCTAGCCTCTTTCAACGCTTTTTCTGCAGAGTTGAACCATTTACCTTTAATTGCGCTGTTAAGGCTCTCCATGTCGCTTTTATCCTTCTTTTTAAAACTTGTTATCATCTCTTTTTCTTCATCTTCTGATGAAACTTCATTGTGCTTAGTTGTTGAAACGGCATTACTCGCCGTAAAATTAGTTATAAGTAACTTGTCTAGCTTCTTTTCCACCTCGCCTAAGGCGTCAGTTATCGGGTTGCTCATGTTGCCCTTCCTCGCTTTCCTGATCTGTTCTTAATAGTTCATCTAGTAATCTATTTTCTTCTTTACGTTGTTGTTTTTTCTTTTCTCGCGTTGCGTTTAAGTCTTTCTTAGCTTCATTAATAAGCTCTTGAATATGATTTAGTGTTAAGGCTTCATCTTCATGTAAAAAATCAAGTGCATCTTTGATATAATC
Organism: Listeria valentina; assembly: GCF_011800755.1. Classification (GTDB taxonomy): domain Bacteria; phylum Bacillota; class Bacilli; order Lactobacillales; family Listeriaceae; genus Listeria; species Listeria valentina. The sequence continues at coordinate 178 of NZ_JAATJW010000150.1, read as the reverse complement.
TTGTTCATCGAATTTCAAAAGTTCTAATTTTTCGGTGTGATACGTTTGCAAAGACTTCTCAAGTGCTTTTAAAATTTCATAATCCCTTTTTATTTCTACATTGGTTATTTCTTACGATTAGTCAATAGTAATAGAACTTTTTTATATGATAAATTAGTTCTTTTTTTTTATGTAGTTT
>NZ_JAATJW010000014.1 GCF_011800755.1 Listeria valentina | reverse complement strand
AAGTCCTTTCGACATTTGTGTCTATTTATTTACTAGTATATCAAAAAAGGTGTCTACTTTATTAGGATACATGCAGATTATATGATTAGAAAAGGAGGGATCAGATGAATAAGAAGATGTATATTAAAAAATATTTAACAAGATTAGATCAGTATGATGAAGGAACAACAATTAGCCGGGAACAAACTGAGCGAGGAAGAGTTGGATGCTTATTCGAAGGCGCTTGGGAAAGAGATTCCAAACAGCTATCGTTGGTTTCTAGAGACTTTCGGTGAAAGTAGTTTGTTTGGATTCGGATTTGAGGGGAAAATAGAATATTCTGGTTATACAATTGTGGATTTAAATAAAGAAAAAGCGGCTGAACTCGAACCGTTTTTAGGAGCTGATCTAGAAAAGCGCTATTTGTTTTTCATTGATGAATCTTCTGATGGCTATGCGTTTGACTACGATCATATATTGATCGACAATGAACCAGAGATTGTTTGTTGGGACCGAATGGGATTTTACCCAGAGAAAAAGAACTTCTATAGCTTTCTCTGGGATGAAATCAAAAATTACTTTGGTGACGAAGAGGAACTTGCCTTTTTAATTGATGAAGCAGATAAGGAATATTTTGAATGGAAGTGAATTTTTACTGGGTGAAGTACTTTTTTAGAACCAGATAAATTTTTTGAAGTCTCTCCCGTAATCTTCCAAAAAATGCTATAATAGGTGGTAATTGTTAAGTTGATTGAAGGAGGGAACAGGAGTGCCAAAAGAGAAAAATACATTTTACATTACTACACCCATCTACTACCCGAGCGGAAAAGCGCATATCGGACATGCCTATACAACCGTTGCTGGAGACGCAATGGCTCGTTATAAACGTTTAAAAGGGTTTGACGTTTTTTATCTCACAGGAACCGATGAACACGGTCAAAAAATCCAAACAAAAGCGAAAGAACGCGGAATTTCCGAACAGGAATACGTTGATGAGTTCGCCGAAAATTTTAAGGGCCTTTGGGAGAAACTGGAGATTAGCAATACGGATTTTATTCGCACTACTGAGCCGCGTCACAAACGCGGCGTCGAGAAAATCTTTAAACGCCTCGTTGACCAAGGCGATATCTATCTGGGTGAGTATGAAGGCTGGTATTCTGTTTCTGATGAAGAATATTTCACTGAAACGCAGCTTGCTGAAGTGTATCGCGATGAGAATGGAAAAGTTGTCGGCGGAAAAGCGCCAAGTGGCAACGAAGTGGAGCTAGTGAAAGAAGAATCTTACTTCTTCCGAATGAGCAAATACGCAGATCGCCTCGTTGACTATTACAATTCGCATCCTGATTTCATCCTGCCAGAATCTCGCAAAAATGAAATGCTGAAAAACTTCATCGAACCAGGACTTGAAGACCTTGCCGTTTCGCGTACCACATTTGATTGGGGTATCAAGGTTCCTGGCAATCCGAAACACGTCGTTTACGTCTGGATTGATGCCCTTTCCAATTATATTACAGCACTCGGTTACGATTCAGATGATGATTCACTGTTCCAAAAATACTGGCCGGCAGATGTGCAAATCGTTGGAAAGGAAATTGTCCGCTTCCATACCATTTACTGGCCGATTATTTTGATGGCACTTGATTTGCCGCTTCCGAAAAAGATTTTCGGACACGGCTGGATTCTCATGAAAGATGGCAAAATGTCGAAATCAAAAGGCAATGTAGTGGATCCTTACATGCTTATTGATCGCTATGGTCTCGATGCGGTTCGCTATTATTTGCTTCGCGAAGTCCCATTCGGCTCTGATGGTTTATTCACGCCAGAAGACTTCATCGACCGGATTAACTATGACCTCGCAAATGACCTTGGCAACTTGTTAAATCGGACTATTGCGATGATCAACAAGTATTTTGATGGGGAAATCCCAACTTATAAAGGTCATGTGACTGATTTTGATGAAGCGCTTGAAATTTTCAAAGACGAAGTTTTGAAGGAATATGAGGCAGGAATGGAAAATATGCAATTCTCCGTTGTCCTTGCCAAAATTTGGTCCTTCATTTCCCGTACAAACAAATATATTGATGAAACAACACCGTGGGTTCTTGCAAAAGAAGAAAAACAAGCTGAACTTGCAAGCGTCATGACGCATTTAGCGGAATCTTTGCGCATTACTGCCGTTCTTTTAAAACCGTTCTTGACGAAAGCTCCGCAAGAAATCCTTAGCCAATTAAATCTCTCTTTCGAACAGAATTTTGATAGCTTGGTGGGCTTTGGCAAAATCCCAGCTGGCACAAAAGTTGTGGTGAAAGGAACGCCAATTTTCCCACGGCTTGATGCCAAAGAAGAAGTGGCTTACATTCAAGAGCAGATGAAGTCGCAAAAACCTGTGCAAGCTGAGGAAGCCGAACAAGTAGAGGCGCAAGCTTTTGAAACGCCGCAAATCGACATTGAAGACTTCGATAAACTCGATCTTCGGGTAGCGGAAGTCAAACAAGTAGAGAAAGTGAAGAAGGCTGACAAATTGCTTTGCTTCCAACTTGATCTCGGTGAAGGCAAACTGCGCCAAGTTTTGTCTGGCATTGCTGAATTCTACGCGCCAGAAGATTTACTCGGCAAAAAAGTGATTGTAGTAGCCAATTTGAAGCCCGTTAAATTGCGTGGCTTGATGAGCGAAGGAATGATCCTTTCTGGCGAGTCAAACGGCAAATTACAAGTCATTGAAGCAGGTAGCTCCCTTCCAAATGGAGCAAAAGTTAAATAAGTTGAGCGATCCTCATTGCGCGCTTTCGCGCAATGAGGATTTTTTCATGAAAGCGAAAAGTTTTCGAAGTAGATTTTAAATAGTATAATAGAGGGAAATGAAATTTTGGAGGGAAGAAAATGCTTTTTGATACGCATGTCCACTTAAATGATGAAGCTTTCCGTGACGATTTGGAAGATGTTATTCTTCGTGCCAAAGAAAATGATGTTTCTAAAATGGCGGTTGTGGGTTTTAATAAAGATACAATTGAACGCGCGCTTGAGCTAGCTGAAAAATACGATTTTATTTATTTGATTCTCGGCTGGCATCCAACAGACGCAATCGATTTTACAGATCAAGATCTCGACTGGCTTCGTGAACTTACAAAGCACCCCAAAATGGTTGCGCTTGGGGAAATGGGCTTAGATTATCACTGGGATACATCGCCTAAAGAAGTGCAATTCGAGGTGTTCCGTAAGCAAATTCGCCTAGCAAAAGAAGTTGATTTACCTATTGTCATCCATAATCGTGAAGCAACAGAAGACGTGGTACGCATTTTGCGCGAAGAACACGCCGAAGAAGTGGGGGGCATCATGCACTGCTTTGGTGAAACGGTCGAAGTGATGGAAGAATGTTTGGCACTCAATTTTTATATTTCATTCGGCGGAACAGTTACATTTAAAAATGCTAAATTACCTAAAATAGCTGCTGAAAAAGTACCACTCGATAAGTTTTTGATTGAAACAGATGCCCCATATCTTGCGCCGCATCCTAATCGTGGGAAACGAAATGAACCAGCTTATGTCAAGTTGGTTGCCGAAAAAATAGCGGAATTAAAAGAGATTGAATATGAGGAAATCGCCCGCCTATCAATGAATAACGCAAATAAACTGTTTCACTTATGATTTGCATTGTCATGTAACTGTAATAAAAGGAGCACTCTGTAACCTATTCTTAAGTTTTTTGGATACAAAAAGCAGAGTTTTGTCTAAACCACACGATTTTATGCCTAAGTCTCGAGTCGTAGTTGTTTGAAATATTTCTGTTACATTTAAAAAATGTTAGAAAAAATACCTTTTATATGTTTGGCGCTGCAGGGTTTTTCAGCGTTATTAATATAAATATGCAAAAAACTTCACAAAAATTGACAGTTCTTTAGTCCCCCGTATATAATCACTAGCGAGTAGAAAGGGGAGAAATATATGACCATGGAAAACAGCAGTAACTCTGTCCGATCATCAAAATGGAAGTTACCACTTATGATTGCAGGATTCGTTATTGTAGTATCATTGGTTTTTTATTTCGTTTTCGAAGGAACTAAAAACGATATCATTATTAATAACGCTGGTGAAAAAATCGAAGCAAAAACACACGCTAAAACAGTGGGAGAAGCGCTAGATGAATCGGGAATTAAACTTTCCGCACATGACACAGTATCTCCTGCGAAAAACACGAAAATCAAAGATGGCATGAAAATCGATTACACGAAAGCAAACCAGCTGACTATCATAGATAACGGCAACAAAGAAAAAGTGTGGAGTACGAAAAAAACGGTTGGTGACGTTTTAAAGGACGAAAACATTACAATGCGTCCACAAGATGCTGTCAACGTTGCGCTTGATGCAAAAGTTAAAGATGGCATGAACGTGAACATTAACCGGGCGATTGCACTATCGCTTCAAAATGGGGAGAAAAAAGAAAACGTCTGGTCGACAAAAAGCAGTGTTCAAGATCTACTTGATGAAAAAAATATCAAGCTAGGAAAAGATGATCGCGTATCACCTGAAAAAGATGCTGACTTAAAAGAGAACATGACAGTTCGCGTTACATATGTTGATAAAAAAACAGAAGAAAAAAATGAAAAGATTGCTTTTGACACGGTGTATAAAGAGGATTCCAGCTTGGAAAAAGGAGAAACAAAACTTCTTTCGGATGGAAAGCACGGTACGAAGAAAGTTAAATATGAAATTGTTTTTGAAAATGGCAAAGAGAAATCCCGCAAACGCGTAGGTGAATCTCTTCTAACGGATAGTAAAAATAAAGTGGTGGCGCGCGGTACAAAACAAATTCAAGTAGCGACGGTCAGCCACAAAAATTCGGGCAAGAAAGCTGTAGCAGCAGCGCCTGAGCAAGCAAGTTCATCATCAAGTAGCAGTAGCGCGCCAAGTGGAGGCAGAACGTTCACGATGCAGTCCACGGCTTATACAGGTGGTGGCGTGACAGCAACAGGCATTAACTTGTCTGCGAATCCAGGAATAAAAGTAGTTGCTGTAGATCCAAGTGTTATTCCGCTCGGTTCACGTGTTTATGTTTCTGGATATGGCGAAGCAATCGCTGGGGATACTGGCGGTGCGATTAAAGGGAATATTGTGGATGTTTACTTCTCGAGTAACGCAGCTTGCATAAGCTGGGGACGCCGGACAGTGACCGTTACGGTTCTCTAATTAAAAACATGGATAAAGAGCGAGGCTGACTAATCGGGCTTCGCTTTTTCTTTTGGCTTATGATATGATAAGCTTACTGATTTTAGAAAAGGACGTTTTGAGATGGAAAAACCGGTCATACAAGAAGTGATTGTCGTTGAGGGGCGAGATGATACAACGGCGATCAAGCGAGCTGTTGAAGCGGATACGATTGAAACGAATGGTTCGGCAATCAATGAAGAAACCATTGAGCAGATTCGTCATGCGAATGAAAAACGCGGCGTAATCATTTTGACGGACCCTGACTTTCCGGGAGAGAAAATTCGTAAGACGATTGAAGCGCAAGTGCCTGGATGCAAACATGCCTTCATTAAGAAAAAAGATGCCTTACCAAAATTCGGCAGAGGGATTGGCGTTGAGCATGCTTCTCCTGAGGCGATTCGGTCTGCTTTGGAGCGTTTCCATACAAGCCGCGCAAAAAGAGCGGAGACCCCGCTTGTAACACGCGAGAGGCTGATTGAGGCGGGGCTGCTATTTGGCGATGGGGCTAAAAGACGGCGTGAATTGCTCGGCGAAGAGCTGAGAATTGGATATGCGAATGGGAAGCAGCTTGAAGCTCGATTAAATTTGTTCGAAATTACGGCTCAGGAATTTGAAGACGCGCTTGGCGTAGTTTTTCAGGAGGAGAGAAATGAGTAAAGATATTGCAACGCCCGGACGTACGGCGGAGATATTAAAGAAATACGGTTTTTTGTTTAAGAAGAGTTTGGGGCAAAATTTTTTGATCGATCCGAATATTTTGCGGCGAATTACGGAAACGGCGGGTCTTACGAAAGAGACGAATGTTATTGAAATTGGTCCGGGAATCGGGGCGCTGACTGAACATTTGGCGAGGGAAGCGAAAGAAGTGGTGGCGTTTGAAATTGATCAGCGCTTACTACCTATTCTTGCAGACACCCTTTCGCCTTATTCGAACGTGCATATTGAGCACGCGGACATTTTAAAAACGAATGTGGAAGAAGTGATTGCGCAACAATTTGCTGATCCAGAAGCTCCGCTTAAAATCGTGGCTAATTTGCCTTATTACGTTACAACGCCTATTATTTTAAATTTACTTCATTCGGAAATCCCTGTTAACTCGATGACGTTTATGCTTCAAAAAGAAGTGGCAGAGAGAATTAGCGCGGTTCCGGGGACAAAGAGTTATGGCAGCTTGACGATTGCGATTCAATATTATATGGAAGCGAGTCTTGCTTTTATTGTTCCGAAAAACGTCTTTATGCCAAAGCCGAATGTGGATTCTGCCATCATTCACCTTGTGCGTAGAGAAGAGCCGCTTGTTCATGTGGAAGATGAAACTTTCTTTTTCGAGGTGGTGCGGGCGTCGTTTGTGAACCGGAGGAAGACGCTGTGGAATAATTTAGCGCAAAAATATCCCGAATTAAAAGCGAAGCGGCAAGAAACGGAAGACCGGTTTGCGGAAATTGGGATTGATTTAAAACGGCGCGGTGAAACCCTTTCGATTCCAGAATTTGCTGCAGTTGCTGCCGAATTGGCGGAAATTCTAAAAAATTAGCTAAAAATGGGATTTCTTTGTTGACATGGCTTGCTATCCCTGATAAAATATTATCTTATTGATTTTCACTGCTGTTTATGTTATACTAGTAAACAGTGAGGTGGAGATAATGCCAAAAACCATTGCAAGTATTAAGCAAGGTCTAGATGCTAGACTAGGAAAAGCACTAACTTTGAAAGCACACGGTGGACGCAAAAAAACGATTGAACGCTGCGGCGTTTTAGCGGAAACTTATCCATCCGTATTCATCGTTGAACTTGATCAAGATGAAAACAATTTTGAGAGAGTATCTTATAGTTATACGGATATTCTAACTGATGCTGTGGAACTGGTATTTACTGATGATAAAAAAGAACTAGCTTTATAAGAAATAAGTGAGCTGATCCTTTCAGAAAAGGGTCAGCTTTTTTTGTGGAAGAAAATCAAATCAAGCTACATATTTCTTTCGGCTTATGATAGAATATACAAAGAGATTTTAGAGGACTGACGGAGGCAGATAGAATGAAAATAGATTTAAAGGCGCCGGCTAAAATTAATTTATCTTTGGACGCTCTATATAAGCGTGAAGATGGCTATCATGAAGTGGGAATGGTAATGACGACAATTGACCTTGCCGACCGCTTGGAGCTTGAACTCATTTCGAGCGATGAAATCATTCTTGACGTGCGGGCTCATTTTATCCCAAATGACCATCGCAATCTTGTTTATCAGGCAGCTCTTCTTTTAAAAGAAAAATATAACGTGAAGCTGGGCGCGCGAATAACGCTTGATAAGCAAATTCCGGTTTCGGCAGGACTGGCCGGAGGAAGTACGGATGCCGCGGCAGCGCTTAAAGGATTGAATGAACTTTGGAAGCTTGGACTTTCACTTGAAGAACTGGCAGAACTTAGCGCAAGAATCGGCTCGGATATTGCTTTCTGTCTTTACGGGGGCACCGCGTTTGCGACTGGTCGTGGCGAAGTCATTCAGAAGCTACCGATGATGCCTAGCTGCTGGATCATCCTAGCCAAGCCAAGCATCAGCATCTCAACACCGTCTGTTTATAAAGAACTTAAATTGGACGAAGTCGAGCATCCAGATACTAAACGAATGCTTGCAGGCATTGAATCGGGGGATTTAGATGCAATCTGTGATTCAATGGGAAATGTACTTGAAAGTGTCACGCTTGAAAAGAATCCAAAAGTCAAACAGCTGAAGCGAAAAATGCTTGAATTTGGTGCAGATGCAGCGATGATGAGCGGAAGCGGACCAACAGTGTTTGCCATCGTGAAGCAATATTCACGTGCTAAGCGAGTATATAATGGCTTACGTGGCTTTTGCTCAGAAGTTTATATGGTGAGACCTTGGAACGGTGAAGGGATAAACAAATAGCGCGATGCCATTTGGTGTGGCGCTTTTTTTATGTAATAAATCAATAAAAAAAGTATGAAAATCCTTGAAAATACTTCTTGGTAGTTGTCAATTCTACAAAGTCGTTTTATAATGAAGAAAATACGGACAAAACATATAATTTTTTAAAAATTATGCGGATTTTGAAGAGGGAGAGAGACAATGAAAGTTCGGCGCAGTGAACGGTTAATTGATATGACGCAGTTTTTGCTGGCACATCCACGAAAACTAATTCCGCTTACGATGTTTGCAGGACGATACGGTTCCGCTAAATCATCCATTAGTGAGGATTTAGTCATTATCAAGAAAACATTCGAAGATCGTGGCATTGGCACGCTTGAAACGGTTCCAGGAGCAGCTGGCGGCGTGCGTTATATTTCAAAAGCTGATAATGCAGATGTGCTTGATTTTATCCAGACGCTTTGCAACCGAATTGCAGAGCCGGATCGTTTGCTTCCTGGCGGCTATTTATACTTATCTGATTTGCTTGGCGAGCCGGTTACACTGAAAGCGATCGGCAAAATTTTAGCGACGAAATTTAATGATAAACCAATTGATGCGATTATGACCGTTGCCACAAAAGGAATTCCGATCGCGCAAGCAGTGGCAGAACATTTGAGTGTGCCGTTTGTGATCGTGAGACGTGATAGCAAAGTAACAGAAGGTTCGACAGTAAGCATTAATTACGTTTCCGGTTCTAGCAAGCGGATTGAAAAAATGGAGCTTTCGAAACGAAGCTTGCCGGAAGGTTCACGCGTCGTGATCGTGGATGATTTCATGAAAGCGGGCGGGACAATTAATGGAATGAAAAATCTTTTGGATGAATTTAAAGCGACGCTTGTCGGAATTGGTGTCTTAGTCGAGTCGGAATATGCGGAAGAACGCCTTGTTGATGACTACGTTTCGCTCGTTAAAATCAAAAATGTAAATGTGAAAGAACGACAAATTGAAGTGGTTGAAGGCAACTACTTTTCAGCCGAATAAAGAAAGCTGCCACGGCAGCTTTCTTTTTTTATGAAATTCAGTCTAGCGCCGCACGTTCAAATCTTTCTAATTGTGGTAAAATATGGGTTATGTAATTCTAGATTGGATTAGGAGGAAATAGTATGAAAAAATGGGTCAAATGGTTGATCGCGATCGTGGTCATCGTTGTTGTTGCAGGAGTCATCATTACCTTTTTAAATAAGGATAATAAAGATGCTGCAACAAATAGTTCAAAAAGTGATGGAGTCGAAACAAAAGTGAAACAAGGCGAAATGAAAATTGATGCAACTGCAACAGGTGTTATCGCAGCGGCGAATAAAGCAGTTCCTAATTATGATGATCTAGAACTTCAAGTGCAAATGGATGAACTTGATATCCCGAATGTTAAAGTGGACCAAGAAGTAACCGTTAATGTGACGGCGCTTCCTGACAAAACGTTCAAAGGGAAAGTGAAACAAATTGCAGAGCAAGGCCAAGTACAAAATGGCGTGTCTTCGTTCCCAGTGGTTATTTCACTGGACCAAACAGACGGACTGAAAGCAGGGATGACAGCAGATGCATCAATTCTCGTGCAGGAAAAAGCGAATGCGATTTACTTGCCAATTGAAGCCGTTCAAAAAGATGACGATAACCGTTATTATGTGATGCTGCCGAAAAAAGATAAAAACGGAAAAGTGAAAAAAGAAAAGAAAACCGTTGAAACTGGCTTGCATAACGAAGATAATATTGAAATCACAAAAGGTCTTTCTAAAGGGGATAAAGTTATCCTACCTTCCAACAAGTCAAACACACAAGCATCTGGATTTTAATAACTGAAAAAAGGAAGGAGGGATCACGTATGAATCCGCTGATTGAAATGAAAAATATCACGAAAACCTATACTTTAGGTGATGAAACCTTTAAAGCGCTTGATGATGTTTCCCTTTCGGTAAATGAAGGTGATTTTCTCTCCATTGTCGGACCGTCCGGATCGGGAAAATCTACTTTGATGAACATGATCGGCTGCCTAGACGTTCCAGATGAAGGCAGTTATCATCTCGATGGCGTGGACGTTTACAAACTAAATGATAATAAACTTTCCGAGATCCGTAATAAAAAAATCGGCTTTATTTTCCAGCAATTTAACTTGCTTACGAAACTATCGGCACTTGAAAATGTAGAATTGCCGCTCATTTATGGAGGTTACAGCTTATCGAAGCGAGAAAAAATCGTGCTTGACTCCCTTAGAAAGGTCGGCCTTTCAGATAAGAAAAATAATTTGCCTACACAATTATCAGGAGGGCAGCAGCAACGTGTGGCGATCGCCCGCGCGCTATCCGCGAACCCGTCCATTTTATTAGCCGATGAACCAACTGGCGCGCTTGACTCCAAAACCGGCAAGGAAGTGATGAGCATCCTGAAAGACTTAAACAAAGCCGGAAATACCATCGTGATGATCACGCATGATCTTGAGTTAGCGAAATATGGCACGCGTAGCATCCGCATCCAAGACGGACGGCTTTATCATGAGGAGGTGGCAAATTGAGTGCACTTCAAAGCATGAAAATGGCATTTAAACAACTTCGCTCAAGCAAATTGCGTTCTTTCTTGACCATGCTTGGAATCATCATCGGAGTAGCTTCCGTCATCCTACTTGTTTCTTTAGGGAACGGTGTAACTCAAAAAGTGAACGAACAAATGGGAAGTTTAGGTTCCAATCTTGTGACCGTTATGAATAATTCAACCAACCCAAACGATAAATTCAGCTATGACGAAGCGATGAAATATCAGTCGATTGACGGTGTGAAAAGCGTGTCACCCGAACTTTCAGGCCAAGCAACAGCGACCAATGATTACCAGTCGAAAAACTTAAAAGTCATCGGAACAAATGACCAGTACAAAGGAGCAAGAAGCCTTGAGCTAGAAAACGGGCGCTTCCTTTTACCGATTGATATTGAATACGGTCAAAAAGTGGCGGTGATTGGCCCGACGGTTGCTAAAGACCTTTTTGGTTTTGCTAACCCGGTTGGGAAAACGATCCGCCTAAACGGACTCCCATATAAAGTGGTCGGAGTTCTTAAAGAAAAAGGCGCATCCATGATGGGCTCAAGCGACGATCAAGTCTTCATCCCGATCATGGCAGCGCAGCGCTTGCTTAAGGATACAAATGTCCGCACCATCTACGTAGAGGCTAAGACAGCCGAAGATATTGATTTTGTGGTGAGCACCTTAGAATCGCGCTTATCCATTAAATTCAATCAAGATACTGACGACAAATCCAAGTCAGCATCCGATACTGGGATTGAACAGCCGTATCAAGTCATCAATCAACAAGAAATCCTAAGCGCCTTTAATACGATCAGTGGCACCCTTACAACCGCTTTAGGAGCAATCGCGGCCATTTCCCTTATTGTCGGCGGAATCGGCATCATGAACATCATGCTCGTCTCTGTGAGTGAGCGAACCCGTGAAATTGGTATCCGCAAAGCGCTTGGTGCGAAAAAACGCGATATCCTCACACAATTTTTAATCGAATCGGTTGTTATCAGTGTTGTCGGAGGGATCATCGGCATCATCTTTGGAATTGCACCTGCGAATAAGGCATCTAAACTTCGTCCAATTGATGCGCTTCGATCAGAATAAGTTTTAATAAACATGCTTTAAATAAAGTGAGAACTTTATTTAAAGCATGTTATTATGTGAATGCCGAATAAAAAGAGTCGATACAAGCATATAAAACGCGATTTTTTCTAAAAAACGTAATATATATTATATACAAGTGTCTTGTCATTCAATTTTAACAATTTTGTTACATAAAAACTCAAATTCCACATTCTAATTCTTACCTTCAAAGTGTGAATTGGCTATAATTGGCTTAAAATCAATCTTTTGGAGTTTTGGAGTCGGATGATTGTGAAAAAATATGCAAAAATTTTGCATGCTATTTTGTAAAATTCTTCTTTTCAACGCTGCAAAAAAATAATTTTTTATTGTGCACAGTTTGTATGTGATTTGTCTTTTGAAGGTTGAAGGTGAGAATGAAGACTTATGTGAGCCCAGCTATTGAAATAACTGGCTTAAAAGGTACAAAGAGAAAGCAGATGTTTAGTTGAACAATTAAAAACAATTAAAAAACAATTACTATTTGTCAATAGTTTTATCACATGAAAGCCTTGAAAAAACTTAGAGTTCACAAAGTTGTCAAATTCATCTTTTTTTATTATCATATGAATATAGAAAACGAGGTGCCTGGTGAGAAAGTATGAATCTCTGTTTTCTGTAAATCAAGACTAATTTTGTTGCACAAGCAGCTAGGTTGAAAAGCTGAGCAACTAGACTTAAGGTGGTGAAGAAAATGGAAATTACAGATGTGAGATTACGTAAAGTATTGACAGATGGAAGAATGAAAGCTATTTCTTCAATCACAATTGACGGAGAATTCGTTGTACATGATATTCGTGTCATCGATGGAAATGATGGGCTTTTTGTAGCGATGCCAAGCAAGCGGACTCCTGATGGAGAATTCCGCGACATTGCGCATCCAATTAACTCGGATACACGTGCGAAAATTCAGGAAGCAGTTATTGCTGCTTATGACGTAGCAGAGGAACCAGTTGCAGTTGATGGAGGTTCTGAAAGCGAAGAAGAAGCTGCGGCAGAATAAAAGAACCCCTTTACTTAAAGAAAATGCGGCGAGATGAGGAGCAGAGAGAGATAAATTCTGTTGCCAAAAGAAAAATTGCAAACCGCGTCTTTGGTTAAGGACATTAGGGATAAGGAGTGACGAGAGAATGCAAGTAACAGATGTTAGACTTCGTCGAGTGGAAACTGACGGAAGAATGAGAGCAATTGCTTCAATCACATTAGATGAGGAATTTGTCGTACACGATATTCGTGTTATCGATGGAAACAATGGCCTTTTTGTAGCAATGCCAAGCAAACGCGGTGTTGATGGGGAATTCCGTGATATTGCACATCCAATTAATTCAGATACACGTGGTAAAATTCAAGATGTAGTTCTTGCGGAATACGAACGTGTTGGTGAAGAAGAAGCAAATGCGGCATCAGAGGAATCTGATCCAGAATCTGCTGAATAAAATGATGATTAAATACTAGGACTATCGCCTTTTTGACGATAGTCCTTTTTCGTTTCGCTCTTTTTTTAGCTGGATGGCTATGTTATAATGGAGGAAATTATTGAAGTGAGGTTCTGATGTTGCAAATGCTCCAGAAAAAGAAATTGAAGGATAAAATACTTCTTTGGGAAAGTGAACGCAAAATTTCAATTTTTATAAAGCAGCGAACAAGAACAAAATCAAATTGACTGTGCTTTCCGTGAATAGGAAGGCTTTTTTGCGTGAACAAGAGCCGTCTTGGGGTTTCTTGAAAAAAACGTGATTTTACGGTATGATTCATAGTGGTATATTAGTAATAATTGGGGGTTCTGAAAGATGACAAAACAGTATGCTGTTGTTTTGGCGGCAGGTCAAGGAACACGAATGAAATCGAAACTTTATAAAGTTTTGCACCCAGTATGTGGTAAGCCGATGGTTGAACATGTAGTGGATCAAATTAGTCGTTTAAATGTAGATAAAATCGTAACAATTGTAGGCCATGGTGCAGAAGACGTTCGTACGCATCTAGAAGGAAAAAGCGAATTCGTCAAACAAGAAGAACAACTAGGAACGGCTCATGCTGTTTTGCAAGCTGAGGAGCTTCTTGCAAATTTGGAGGGCACGACGATCGTGGTTTGTGGCGACACGCCGTTAATTGAAAGCGAAACGATTGGTGCGCTTGTTAAGTATCATAGCGAAAAACGTGCAAAAGCAACAATTTTAACAACGACGCTTGATAATCCAACTGGTTATGGTCGGATTATTCGTGATGATCTTGGCATCGTTGAAAAAATTGTTGAGCAAAAAGATGCAACGGAAAAAGAGCAACGTGTGCAGGAAATCAATACAGGAACTTATTGCTTTGATAACCGCACGTTATTTAATGCGCTCTTGAAGGTGTCGAATGATAATGCACAAGGTGAGTATTACTTGCCGGATGTTATTAAGATTCTAAAGGATGAAGATGAAGTTGTAGCCGCTTATCGGATGGCGAATTTTGAAGAATCGCTTGGTGTGAATGATCGTGTGGCGCTTGCTGAAGCTGCGCGCTTGATGCGTCACAGAATCAATGAACGGCACATGAGAAACGGTGTAACGCTCGTTGATCCAGCAAGCACATATATTGATGTAGACGTTGAAATTGGGCAGGATACGGTGGTTGAAGCTAATGTCACGCTACGTGGGAAGACGAAAATTGGATGTGACTGTGTGATTTCGAATGGCTCTGTTTTTGATGGCGCCGAAATTGGCGACCGTGTGCACGTGCGTAATTCTGAAATTGAAGATAGTAAAGTGGAAGACGATGTTGTAATCGGGCCATTTGCGCATCTTCGTCCCGGTTCGGAAATTAAAGCGGGCGTGAAAATTGGGAACTATGTAGAGACGAAAAAAGCAGTAATCGGGGAAGGTACGAAATTACCTCACTTCATTTACATGGGCGACGCTGAAGTTGGCAAGAATGTCAATGTTGGCTGTGGAACGATCTCGGTGAACTATGATGGTTTTAGCAAGTTTAAGACAAAAATTGGCGACAATGTATTTGTGGGATGCAATTCGAACCTCGTTGCGCCAGTTGAGATAGCTGACAATACGTATATCGCGGCAGGTTCTACGATTACAGAAGACGTACCAGAAGACGCACTTGCGATAGGAAGAGCGCGTCAAGTAAATAAAGCAGGCTATGTGAAAAAAATTCGCGCAAAGTACGATAAGTAAGGAAAAGGGAATCCCGGTTTCTAGCCGAGAGAATAAATTCATTTATCATTTTATAAATTAGTGGAGGCTGATTATGTCAAACGATTATTTTGATCCAAAGTTGAAAATTTTTGCACTAAACTCGAATCGTGCGTTAGCGGAAGAAATTGCGAAAGAAGTTGGGATCGAACTAGGGAAATCAAGTGTTACGCATTTCAGCGATGGTGAAATTCAAATCAATATCGAGGAAAGTATCCGTGGCTGTCACGTTTATGTAGTTCAATCAACGAGTTATCCTGTCAACCAAAATCTGATGGAGCTACTCATCATGATCGACGCATTAAAACGAGCTTCGGCAGCAACGATCAATATTGTCATGCCTTATTATGGTTACGCACGTCAAGATCGTAAAGCAAGAAGTCGTGAACCGATTACAGCTAAACTCGTAGCTAATTTAATTGAAACAGCTGGCGCGACAAGAATGATCACGCTTGATATGCATGCTCCACAAATCCAAGGGTTCTTCGATATTCCGATTGACCATTTGAATGCTGTTCGTTTACTAAGCGATTATTTCAGTAATCTTGGACTATCGAGTGAAGATATCGTTGTTGTTTCACCAGACCATGGTGGCGTAACGCGTGCGCGCAAAATGGCAGATCGTTTGAAAGCGCCGATTGCGATTATTGATAAACGTCGCCCACGTCCGAATGTGGCGGAAGTAATGAACATTGTTGGGAACGTAGAAGGTAAAGTTTGTATCTTGATTGATGACATCATCGACACAGCAGGGACGATTACACTTGCGGCCAATGCGCTTCGAGAAAGCGGCGCAACACGCGTTTTCGCTTCTTGTACGCATCCTGTACTTTCAGGTCCGGCGATGGAACGAATCAGTAATTCTCCAATCGAGAAATTGGTTGTAACAAACTCAATTGCAATGCCAGAAGATAAATGGATTGATAAAATGGAACAACTTTCGGTTGCGCCGTTACTAGGCGAAGCGATCGTCCGCGTTCATGAAAATGAATCGGTGAGTTCGTTGTTTGAATAAATAAAGGCGATCTTTTAAGATGGCTGTTGAGAAGAGCTGTAAACAAAGTTTTAATTGCTTTGTTTGCGGCTCTTTTATTTTGTCTTGCTATAAATTTATAGCGATTAAATCAGCTGTAGAGGAAGTCTTTTACTGAGAGCCTACAATGTTAGCAACTGAATATAAGTTTACTTTTTTAAAAATAAAGAGGTTTAAATATAAATTTCATCAAAAAGTGAACGTTAATTCACACTAAATGATAAAAATGTGATAAAAACGAAACAAAGTGTCATTAATTTAAAAATTGCTTGAGTTAAAATAGTGAAAGTATAGTAATCTGAGAGTTTTCACAGTGATAGTAGTTGACTGTGAAAATAGAGGGGGGGGATGCTATGAAAAAGTGGCTAAATCTATTCATCGGTTGTATAAGTTTGTTGGTAATGGGTATATTGATACTGAATTTTTCCAAGGTTTTTGCCGAAAATGAGGCCTTTGACTCGCTACTTATTTCTTCAAATGTTGAAAAAGCAACGCTAAATTCTTCGTTTGAAGTTACTATACAAGATAAAACCAACGAGTCTGAAAAAGTTTATCTCCCGATAAGCGAGGGGCTGGAATTTCAGGGACTAAAACAAGGGGATGCTGTGATAAAAAGGGATTTAGATAATAATCAGTTAATGATAGAGTGGAAAAATGACGAAAAACATGAAGTTGTTTTAAGGTTTAAAGCCTTAAATCTCGGAGCAATAGTTTTGCAAGCATTCGATGATAAGCATAATACTTCTGATGCTGTTTCAGTTTTGGTTCAAAAAGAGCAGAGAAAATCTGTGTCTAACCAACTTTCTAATCGGATGGCTGGTTCCATACTTGATGGACTTACTCCTTTTGCTCAATCTCCATATGGGACTGTGATGGATGCAAAAGGACAATATGTATCGGGAAAGCCCGTTCAAAAAGCAAAAACGGTTATCCCGCTTATTCACTACGGGGCGCAGTCTGCTGCAAAAGATATAACTCTAAATGGGTCTGCGATAGCAGTTCCTTCTATAAACAAAAGGTTTGCTGAAGGAGATATTTTAAAAGTTAATAACATAGGTTATTATCAAGGGCGACCATGCGTTCTAGCTATTAAGGTTCTCTCGCCAGGAGCTATTATGGATGTCTACAGTAATTTTCCAATGACTATAAGTAGTGCGCGTGATGGATCCAGAGATCCAGCTGATCCGCTAGAATTTAATATTGAAATCTGGATTGAAGATGCTAGTGGAAATGCAATAAGAGATCCAGAAGTTAATGCACTGCTTCCTCTGAAAATCAAGGTGCCAAAATTAAACAATGGAGAAAATCGAAACGTTGTTACTTTGCTTTCAAAAAGAGCTGATATTACAAATGTTTTTGTGCGGGATGCTTCGCTGTCGGGAAGTGGTCAATCATATTTGGATGCTTTTGGAGGAAACTATCAATTGCTTGGAAGAGAGTGGTCAGATATGAATTATAATATTCTTTATAACACCTCTCAACATTTATATTTTTCCGCTAGTTTAAAAGATAATGAGGGGAATGTAGTTCCTTATAAATATCAGGTAGATTTCTTGAAGAATCATCGATTATTTTCATCTTCTAGTAATGACATGATTCTGCCGCTTCCATATTCCGCTCCGACCACGGAAGAAGAAAAAAATGAGGAGACGTTTCAAGCGAAATTTAATATTGGTCAGACGTTGCTTGCTCAGAATTCGTCTTTTTACCCAAACTCACTTTCGGTTAATTTTACGATGGGAGATTTAATTAAAGCTAATACTAATGCTTTATACCCTATTCAAGTCAAAGATACGAATAAAAAATCTGTACTGGTAAGTAAAGCTTTTCAAACGAGCTCTAATACAGTTAGTATGACGATTTCAAAATCCACCTTATCACAGCTTGCAAACAATCAACTTTCGATTACAGGGAGCCTTGCTCTAAATACTGAAGCCCCAGATTTGATTAATACGTTTCAATCGGACGGTTTTTTCCATATTCCGATTGAAGTATCGAACAGCGATCAACCAGATTTAAAAACACAAGGAGAAACCTTAGTTAAGATGCCTTCACCAACGGGTTCACCAATTTCTCAAGTGGTATCTCTCTATTCGAGTTCGGATGAATTAAATCCAGCTGAACTAGTAACGGATTTAAAAAGTATTTTGCCACAAGACAAAGTAAAAGTTGTAGGCATTAAAGAATCGAAGAAGTTTGAACAGCTTGGAAATACGTCGGTTGATGTGTTGATAGAGAGTGAACTTACGCATGTGCAAGGAGTTGTTACAGTTCCTGTAGAAGTTGAAACTGGAAATTTAAAATTTGATAATGTACCACAAAGTATAGATTTTGGAATGATTCCAATTCGCTCGGATATTCAAAGTGTTCCAGTCAAGAAAACGATTAATGATTTAGCGATTCGAGAAACACGATATTTAGGAAAGTGGGAACTCGGCGTTACAGCTAACGAGGCTTTAACTGGGCAAGGGAATAAAAAGACGCTGGGAAGATTGTTTTATCTTTCAAATGATGGGAAATGGCCATTGACAAACAAACTTCAAATTGTGGAAAGTGGGGGCTATACGGGGCGTAAGCAACCGTTAAATGTTTCTAAAACATGGGGTGAAACAAAAGGGTTGATTTTAGAAATTAATCCGGGAGAAGCTCTTCGTGGGGACTATCAAGGTGAAGTGACTTGGACTTTACGTGATGTGCCAATATAACTGTTAAGTAGATGCGAAGAAAGTGAAATTTATTTTCAAAAAATCTCCCAGTTCTTCTATTCATCAGGAAGAACTGGGAGATTTTAAATTTAATCAATCACAACGGCTGTACCAGAAGCTGTGACCATCAGCATGCCGTTGTCAGAGCCGAGGACTTCGTAATCGATGTCGACGCCGATAACGGCATTTGCACCAAGATCTGCAGCTCGTGCTTCCATTTCTGCGATCGCTTCTTCTCGTGCATTGATCAGTTCTTGTTCATAACCTTCAGAACGGCCGCCGAAGAAGTTTCTTAACCCAGCTCCGATGTCTTTCATGAAATTGACGCCTGTAATTACTTCACCGAATACGATTCTTTTATACTCGATAATTTGTTTACCTTCTACATTTGGGGATGTTGTTGTAATCATTGGAAAACCTCCTTTTCCTCAAGTGTACTTGGGTTTCGACTATTCGTCAAAAATGAATCTCATTTTGATCGTTCTTTTTAAGTAATTTCTGATTCGTGTTTTCCATATATTGGTATAAAATCAGCTCCATGATCGCTATTGTAGAAATTCGTGAAGTCATATCGAGATTGTTGATTTCGATTTCATCTGTGAAAATATATAAGTTGATGTCGCTCATGTTCTGGATAATATTGTTGTCGGCGCAAGTAATTGAAATAAGTAGAGGCGAATCTTTACGTGCTTTCAGTCGCTGCGCTGTTTGAACAAGCTCGATGTCGTGTCCGGCGTAAGTTAAGATGAAAACCATATCTTCAGTGCTGATGTGCGGTAAAATGGCTTGACGGTACTGGTAATCCTCGGGGAATTCGACCAAAAAGCCGTTCATCGTATAGAGGTATTTGACGTATTCAGCGGCGTGCTTGCTTAAACCTTTGGCGAAAAAGTAAATCCGAGGTTTTTGTTCAAGCTTGGTTGTGATTTGTTCTAATTTGGAAGGCTCTAGGACTCGAACCGATTCGATGATATTTTTTAAATATTCTTCACGGTAATCCTTCTGTTTAACGACAAAAGGAGGAGATTGAATGTCGGGTTTTCTGGATTCTGTAAATTTTAAAACAGTTGTAAATTCACTGTAGCCTGTGAATCCGAGTTTGCGTACGAAACGCAGGAAAGTAGTGGTAGAAACAAAACATTCTGCAGATACTTCCCGAATGCTCTGGTTTTTGATGCGTTTCATGTTCTTAACAACGTAGTCGAATAAGATCCGTTCATTTCTTGTTAAGTTTGTGATGGACCTGCTAGCGATTTCAAAAAAGTCCATAAATTCCATCCTTTCCATGTGACGTATTGAACGATTTCCCGTAAATTGTATCATATATTTGAGGTTCGATAAACTCCGAAAAAACAACAAAAAAAGCGAAACTTAAGCTTGGAAAGCCAAAGTTTCGCTTTTGCTTTTATCAATCAGCAGTAATTACAGTTCCCGATCCATTTGTAAGGAAGTTCTCGATATTTTCTAGCGATGTAATAACAGCGCGACTTCCAGGACGGCTTTTGACAAATTCAATTGCTGCTTCGATTTTAGGAAGCATGCTCCCTTCAGCAAACTGCTTTTCTGCTTTCCATTTTTCAAGTTCAGAAACAGTAACCTGTTCCAATTTTTCTTGGCTCGGTTGATTGAAATTCACAAAAACATGATCAACCCCTGTTAGAATAACAAATAAGTCGGCTTCCACCATTTCGGCAAGGCGCAGGGAAGCAAAATCTTTATCAATGACCGCTTCAACGCCAGTGAATTCGCCATCTTTTTCGACAACAGAAATACCTCCGCCGCCAGCCGAGACCGTAACGACACCGTCTTCAACCAATTTTTTAATCGCTTCATGTTCCTTGATATAAAGCGGCTTTGGCGATGGAACGACTTTGCGATAACCGCGCCCAGCATCTTCGACAAATGTCGCGCCCGTTTTTTTCACTTCGAGATCGGCCTCTTCTTTGGAAAGAAACGGACCAATAGGTTTCGTCGGGCGAGAAAACGCAGGATCGTCTTTATCCACGATGACTTGCGTAACAAGCGACACAGTTTCCTTTGTCATTTTACGCTTAGCAAAAGCGTTATCAAGTGAATTTTGTAACCAGTAACCAATGCTACCTTGAGTCATTGCAACACAAGAATCGAGTGGCATAGCTGGGTTTTTCACGGAATCACTTTTCTGCTGCTGGATGAGCAAGTTACCAACTTGAGGCCCATTACCATGGGAAACAATTAATTCATCCCCATTTGCTACAAATTGAACAAGATGCTCTGCCGTTTGATCTAACGCTTTTTGTTGCGCATGGGCGCTAGCATCATCCGAAAGAATGGCATTCCCGCCAAGCGCAACAACAACTTTTCTATTTTTCATAAAAACTCCCTCGCAATCATCCTTTAGGAACTTGTTGAGTAATGCAGTGGATATTTCCTCCACCGAGTAAGATTTCACGTGCTGGAACGCCCACTACTTCGCGATCTGGATATAGTTTTGCAAGCGTTTCGCGCGCCAAGTCATCATGTGGGTCACCAAATAGTGGGAAAACAATCCCGCCATTTGCTGCATAATAATTGATATAACTTGCCGCAAGACGGTCGCCTGCTTCACGAGGAAGAGTCCCATCCACAGCATCAACGCCGCGACTTTCTTCTTCCGTAATCAAGATAGGCTTCGGAACAAGAAGTTTATGCACTTTCAATTTGCGCCCCCTTGCATCCGTTTCGCTTTCCAAAATATCAAGGCATTCCTTCGAAATTTCATATTGCGGATCCGTCGTATCATCCGTCCAAGCAAGCGCCACTTCGCCAGGTGCAACATAGTTCAAAATGTTATCCACGTGACCATTTGTTTCATCCAAATAAATCCCACGTTTCAACCAAATGATCTTTTCGAGATTCAAATATTCCTTTAAAATTTGTTCGATTTGTGCTTTTGAAAGCTCAGGATTGCGGCCTTCTGAAAGCAAGCATTCTTCCGTTGTAATCAGCGTGCCTTCACCATCTACATGGATGGAGCCGCCTTCAAGGACGAAGTTTTCCAAGCGGTAGCGGTCGGCAGATTCGAGTTCGGCCACTTTTTGTGCCACTTGATCGTCTTTATCCCAAGGGAAATAAAGCCCGTCAACAAGTCCGCCCCAAGCGTTGAAAGTCCAATCCACGGCGCGGATTTCTTCCTTATCGTTTTTCACAAAAGTAGGTCCGCAGTCGCGAATCCAGGAGTCGTTGTTGTCAATTTCAACCGTTTGCACATAATCAGGCAACATATGACGAGCGTTGCTATATTGTGTAGAAGAAACGCCTACCGTTACAGGTTCGAATTTGGCAATCGCTGTTGCGACCGCTGTAAATGCGTCTTGCGCAGGTTTAGCGCCGTTACGCCAGTTATCTGGACGTTCGGGCCAAAGCAAGTAACAACCGCGATGTGCTTCAAATTCGCCGGGCATTCTAAATCCATCTTTTCTAGGAGAACTATCTAAAGTTTTCAATCTTTTTCATCCTTTCTATTTTCCTTCCGTTTACCTGCCATGTGAATACAAATTTCACCCACAATAAAGGCGGCGACAGCCCCGATTAAAATAGGGATTTTTTCATTCAGTTCAGCAGCGGAACCGTTTAGTGGCACAGCTGAGAAGATCAGTGTAATCACAAGAAGTGCAACAGGAACGTACGTAAATAAATGCAAGAGTACTTTTCCGCCAAATACTTTGAATGGACGAGGTCTGTCTGGATCGATTTTCCGAAGTTTTAAGAAAGCTGGGAACATCATAATGTAGGAAGCAAGAAGCGCGACCACATTTAGCGCAAAGAACGCCCAGAAAATATTTTCATTTGGAATGAGTGGTGCAACAATGATGAGCGCTGATGCGACAACACCGTTTAAGATGCTTGCGCCGATCGGCATTTCGTTTTTCTTATTTTGGATGCCAAATACGCGTGGCAAGTCGTGATTTTTAGCTGCATACATTGCGACATAGTTGACGCCAAGCGCCCACGAAATCAAATTGGCAATCAAAGTGTACATAAACATGATTCCGATGACAATAACAAACGGATTGAGTTTGCCGACAAGCATAATGAAGCTGTCGATCATGCCACCCGATGTAGATAGTTGTGACGTTGGGATCGCAGCGCCCATTCCGAATGCTGCAAATAAGTAAAAGAATGCAATTAAGATACCACCGATGATAATGGCTTGTGGAATTTGTTTCTTTGGATTTTCCATGTCGCCAGCAAGCGTTGTGACAACTTCGAATCCAAGGAAGTTAAATAAGATAATCGAGATGAAAGACAAACTATTCAAGTCGAAACTTGGCAAGAGCGCCTTTCCAGAAAAGTCATTGGCAAGTCCTTTTGTGACAGCGAAGTAAACGCCAAGAATGCCAAGGCTCAACATGATGAATACTTTACAAAAAGCTGCTAAGTTTAAAATCCATTTGCTATCGCTGACTGGGTAACAACTGATGAGCACAACGACCCAAACGAATAATAGTTGAATCAAGATGGAAACTGGCGTGCTAAGATGTAGCTTGAAAATTTGTGTAGCTACTTCCATGAATAGCACAGCGAGGCTTGCCATCCAGATTGGATAGTTGATCCAGTAGAGCCAAGCAACACGGCCGCCCCATCTATTTCCAAATGCCCGTTTCACCCAGTCGTAGATGCCGCCTTCGTCATCGTAAGTGGTTCCTAGCTCAGCGGAGATGAGTCCGTAAGGGAGGAAGAACAAAATGAGCAAAGCGATCCACCAGAAAAATTGGGAGGAGCCAATTGCGGCAGCTGGAGCAGCTGATTCGACGACTAAGATCACGCAGACAGCCATGAGAACAGCATCAAACAAACGAAACTTTTTCTTTTTCAAAAAAACCCACTTCCTCTTTTAATGGGAAGAAGAAAAATTCTTCTTCTCGGATGGTTTGCTAGTTGTGCTTAGTCAACGTAATTTCTAAGAAGTTTTTGGATATCAGCATCGAATTTTGTGCAAGTTGCTTCTTCAGCGTAGTTCAAATAAGGTTTAAGGAAGTAAACAAGAAGTGAACGCATAGCTGTTAAGCGGTTTTCTGCTTCGTCAAGGACAATTGAAAATGGTGCGTCAAGCACTTCGTCAGTCACTTCTTCACCACGTGTTGCTGGTAAGCAGTGCATAAATTTAACATGAGGAGCTGCTTTTTTCACTAAATCCATATTGACTTGGTATTTCGGATAGAAGACTTTCATTCTTTCTTCTTCAGAAAGTTCAGCTTCATAAAGGCCATACCACACATCGGTATAAATGAAGTCAGCGTCTTTAAGTGCTTCGTCAGCGTCTTCTGTGACAAGTACACTACCGCCGGAAAGTTCGCAGTTTTTACGTCCAATTTCAAGATGGTGTTCTTTAAGTTGGAAGCCTTTTGGTCCGAATTGGACGAAATCCATGCCAAGTTTGGTAGCCATAAACATGGTTGAAGCACAAACTTGTGTAGCATCGCCAACAAAGACGATTTTGCAGTCTTCAATTCGTTTACCTTCAGGCAAATGTTCAATCATTGTAATTGCATCCCCAAGTTCTTGCGTTGGGTGGTTATAATCACTCATTCCATTAATAACAGGAATTGTTGCATCTTTAGCGAGAGCGACAACGGTTTCGTGACGTTCAACGCGTGCCATTAGGATATCAACAAGACGAGATAGAACGCGAGCTGTATCGCCGACGCTTTCGTGTCCGCCGAGTTGGATTTGACCCGGAGCGAGATACTGAGCATGTCCGCCGAGTTGTGTCATCGCCGTTTCAAAGGAAACACGAGTCCGAGTGGAAGATTGTTCAAAAATCATGCCAAGCGATTTATTGCGTAAAATAGGTGGATAATAGCCATTTTTAATCGCTTCTTTTAGTTTTAATGCTAAATCAATTAAGTATACAACTTCTTCTTTTGTAAAATCATTCGTGTCAATGTAGTCTCTTTTTTTAATCATTCGTTTTCACCTCAAAAATAAGTTTGGGAATCGCACGGGCATACTCGAGTATTTCTTTGCCACAGCAACATCATAGTATATGCCCGTTTGTTTGAAAATGCTTTTTAAAGCTTTAAAAACGAAGGAAAAAAGATTGTAACCTGTTACATTTTGGGTAACAAAGAAACAAAAAGCACACTCGAAAGCGTGAAGTTCTGTTTTGGCAGGAAAATGGAGTGAGGCTACACTAATTTGTAAAATAATACACTGTATTTCACGAAGCAGAAACGTATTGGTTTATGATACACTAGTGATTTCTTGCTAAAAAAGCATCTGAAAAGGGCTAAGGTAAAAGGATTTTCTTTCGATACACTATATTGGCACGGAACTTGCTATATATTATTTAGGCGAAGTTGCGATCAAAATGGAAGCGGTAAAACTTTTTGTTGCGCGGCTTTAGTAGAAGGATTTGAAAACTTGAAAGGGGGCGGTGAAAAAAGGGAGAGCCGTCTTCTGAGCAGGAAGCTATCTGAAACTAACTAGCTCGCCTGTTTGGAAAAATAAATTGAACTTTTTAGGAGGTAAAAAAATGGTAGGAATTATCCTCGCGACCCATGGGGAATTTGCTGCAGGGATCTTACAATCTGGTTCCATGATTTTCGGAGAACAAGAAAATGTTAAAGCCATTACTTTGATGCCGAATGAAGGCCCAGATGATGTTAGAGCGAAAATGGAAGAAGCCATTTCCAGCTTTGACAATCAAGATGAAGTACTATTCTTAGTTGATCTTTGGGGAGGTACTCCATTTAACCAAGCAAATAACCTATTTGAAGACCACAAAGATAAATGGGCAATCGTGGCAGGGCTTAACCTTCCGATGCTGATCGAAGCTTATGCTTCTCGCTTTACGATGGAATCAGCGCAAGAAATTGCTGCGCATATTATCGAAACAGGTAAAGAAGGTATCCGTATCAAACCGGAAGAACTTGAACCGAAACAAGAAACGGCTGGAGGAGCTTCGGCTGATGCACAACCAAAAGAAGCGCTTGCGCCTGGAACAGTTGTTGGCGACGGAAAAATTAAATTCGTTTTAGCGCGGATTGACTCTCGTTTGCTTCATGGTCAAGTTGCAACGGCTTGGACAAAATCAACACTTCCAAACCGAATCATCGTTGTATCAGATGCAGTTTCAAAAGATGATCTTCGTAAAAAACTAATTGAACAAGCTGCGCCTCCAGGTGTTAAAGCGAATGTTATTCCAATTAGTAAGATGATCGAAATCGCGAAAGATCCACGTTTTGGAAACACAAAAGCACTCTTGCTGTTTGAAAATCCAGAAGATGTGTTGCGTGTTGTCGAAGGTGGCGTTGATATTGAAGAAGTGAACGTCGGATCGCTTGCACACTCCGTAGGGAAAGTCGTTGTAAGTAAAGTTCTTTCGATGGGACAAGAAGACGTTGATGCTTTCAAGAAACTGAAAGAAAAAGGTATTAAATTCGATGTTCGTAAAGTTCCAAATGATTCAAGTGGAAACATTGATGAACTTTTGCAAAAAGCAGAAACAGAATTGAAAAAGCAATAGAAGTAACGTAAATAAAAAAGTAGGAGGTCAATTATGACTATAATATCAATGATTTTAGTAATAGTTGTTGCCTTTCTTGCGGGGATCGAAGGAATTTTGGATGAATTTCAATTCCATCAACCGCTTGTGGCATGTACGCTAATTGGTTTAGTAACTGGTAACCTAACTGCGGGAATCATTCTTGGTGGAACACTTCAAATGATCGCGCTTGGTTGGGCAAACATTGGAGCAGCTGTAGCTCCCGATGCGGCACTTGCGTCCGTTGCGTCAGCAATTATTTTAGTATTAGGCGGACAAGGTGTTAGCGGGATTCCTTCGGCAATCGCTATTGCGATCCCACTTGCAGTAGCAGGTCTTTTCTTAACAATGATCGTTCGTACATTAGCTGTTCCGATCGTTCACTTGATGGACGGAGCGGCAGAAAAAGGGAACATTCGTAGAATTGAATGGCTTCACGTTGGAGCTGTATGTATGCAAGGTTTGCGTATCGCGATTCCTGCTGCAGCACTTCTTTTCATTCCAGCACATACTGTACAATCGTTCCTAGAATCTATGCCAGCTTGGTTAACAGATGGTATGGCAATTGGTGGGGGCATGGTCGTAGCCGTTGGTTATGCACTTGTTATTAACATGATGGCAACAAAAGAAGTTTGGCCATTCTTCATCCTCGGCTTCGTACTTGCAGCAATTTCTGAACTTACACTTATCGCGCTAGGAGCAATCGGTGTCGCACTTGCACTCATTTATCTACAACTTTCCAAAATGGGTGGTAACTCAAATGGCGGCGGCGGCGGAAGCAGTTCCAATGATCCGCTCGGCGACATACTAAACGATTATTAATCTGGAAAAAAGGAGGAAAAGAAAATGGCAGAAGAAAAAATTGAATTAACGAAACGAGATCGTCTGAAAGTCGCTTGGCGTTCCACGTTTATCCAAGGATCTTGGAACTATGAACGTATGCAAAATGGCGGCTGGGCATTCTCAATGATTCCAGCAATTAAAAAATTATATAAATCAAAAGAAGATCGTTCTGCGGCGTTAAAACGTCACCTTGAATTCTTTAATACTCACCCATATATTGCTTCTCCTATTCTTGGGGTAACATTAGCACTGGAAGAAGATCGTGCAAAAGGTGCTCCAGTTGATGATGTAGCAATCCAAGGGGTTAAAGTTGGTATGATGGGACCACTTGCCGGTGTTGGTGACCCTGTATTCTGGTTTACTGTTCGTCCGATGCTTGGTGCGCTAGGAGCTTCGCTTGCTATGAGTGGAAACATCCTTGGGCCAATCATTTTCTTCGTTGCATGGAACATTATCCGTTGGGGATTCATGTGGTATACACAAGAATTTGCTTATAAAGCTGGTTCTAAAATTACAGAAGACCTTTCTGGTGGTTTACTACAAAATATCACAAAAGGTGCATCGATACTTGGTATGTTCGTGCTCGCCGGGCTTGTTGAAAGGTGGGTTTCAATCAAGTTTATGCCGGTTATCTCTAAAGTTAAATTAGATGATGGAGCGTATATTGATTGGGATAAACTTCCAAAAGGTGCTGCAGGAATTCAAAAAGCCCTTGAACAGCAAGACGCTGGTTTATCGCTCACAAAAGTCAAGGTTACAACCTTGCAAGATAACTTGGATAATTTGATCCCTGGACTTGTTCCGCTACTTCTTACATTCTTATGTATGTGGTTGCTTAGAAAGAAAGTCAGCCCGATCATCATTATCCTCGGTCTATTCGTTGTCGGTATCGGCGGACACGTAATCGGACTTCTATAAGAAACTTTCGGCGGGTATTCTGCTTGAAAAATGTAGAAGCTCGCGTTGAGCGGTTGGTGATTAGTTGCATCAGCCGCTTTTTTATTGGCTTCTCGAAGAAAGAAACGTATAATGAAATGAATAAGTAATAAGAAATGGAGCGAGGCTAATTGGTTCAATCGATTAATACGAAAGTCGACTTAACGGAGGATGCCACTGCATTTACCGGACTAACAGATTACGGAAAAATCATGATTGGCGACAAAGGATTTGAATTTTTCAATTCGCGAGATGTGCGTAAATTCATTCAAATTCCTTGGGAAGAAGTGGATCAGGTTATCGTTTCAGTGATGCTGAAAGGAAAATGGATTCCCCGCTTTGCGATCAAAACAAAGCGCAACGGCACCTATACGTTTTCAGCCAAGAAACCGAAACCAGTACTTCGTGCGATTCGAGTATATGTCGATCCGGCTAATATGGTTCCTTCGCAAAGCTTTTTTGATGTTATTAAACGAGCTTTTCGGTCTAAATTTAAGAAGAAAAAATAAAAAGACACAAAAAAACAGACCAAAAATTTTGGCCTGTTTTTTTGTGGGTAAAATTTAAATTTCTTTCATTGCATCATCAAGTACTTTTTTCAGTGTATCTGCAGAAGCTTTCATTTTCGCTTGTTCTTCTTCGGTTAATTTCATTTCCACAATGTGGCGCACGCCGCGACGGTTAACAACGGCTGGAGCACCGATATAGATATCGTTCAAGTTGTAATGACCATCTAGGTAAACAGAAAGAGGCAAAATCGCATTTTCGTTGTTTAAGATAGCTTGTGTAATACGTGCAAGCGCAGCAGCGATTCCGTAGAATGTAGCGCCTTTTTTGTTAATGATTTCATAGGCAGCATCACGAACGCTTTCAAAAATTGTATCCATGGCACCTTGTTCGTCTTCTTTGATCCATTCGGAGATTGGAAGGCCACCAACAGTTGTATGGCTCCAAGCTGGGAATTCAGTGTCTCCATGTTCACCAAGAATGTATCCGTGCACGTTTCTTGCATCGACTTTAACATAGTCAGCAATCGAAGAACGGAAACGAGCTGTATCTAAACTTGTTCCAGAACCAATAACGCGTTCTTTTGGAAGTCCAGAGAATTTCCAAGTTGCGTAAGTTAAAATATCTACTGGGTTTGAAGCGATTAAGAAGATGCCGTCAAAGCCGCTTGCCATGACTTCATCAATAATCCCCTTCATGATTTTGATGTTACGGTTTACTAAGTCAAGACGAGTTTCGCCAGGTTTTTGCGCAGTACCAGCTGTGATAACAATTAGATCGGCATCGCCGCAATCGCTATAATTAGCGGAATAGATTTTCTTCGGTGTAGAAAATGGAACAGCGTGACTCAGGTCAATAGCATCTCCGATCGTTCTGTCTTTATCGATATCGATGATACCAAATTCTTGCCCAATTCCAAGGTTAACGCATGCAAATGCATAACTAGAACCTACAGCGCCGTCACCAATCAAGATAATTTTTTGGTGGTCTTTAATCATACAACTTCCTCCTTAGAAAACTTTTTACTAATACAGTATAACACTTTATTACAGTTTGTGAAACTATGAACGTCCTTAATTTGGAAATTTGTACTAATGAATTTTTGTAAGCGCTATAATACAGTTTGTAATCCTTTTCATTCCAAATGATGATGCGAAAAATTTTGAGAGCTCGAAAAATTGCGATACAATAGAAGAGTAATAACAAAGTTTCACACTAGTTTTTGTTTACCATTAATTACGGTGAAATAAACATTTTGTTTAAAAACAAAACAGTGGGGTAAACTTTAGTTGTTAAAGAATACAAATTGAATGAGTGGAGTGGATTTTTTATGGCAACGACATTAGAAGTTCAAAAAAGAGATACGAAACCGCATTCACAAGTGACAGAAGTACGTGAATCTGGACGTATCCCAGCGATTATTTATGGTTATCAAACAGAAAATGTTCCTGTTTCGATTGATGGACTTGAATTAATCAAAGCGGTACGTGAGCACGGAAAGAACGCAGTATTCGCTGTAAATGTTGGCGGCTCGAAGTTTAATGTGCTGCTACATGAATATCAAAAAGACCCGATTAAAGATGAAGTTATTCACGTTGATTTCCTTGCTGTTAATATGAGCGAAGAAGTAGAAGCTGAGGTTCGAGTTGACCTCGTTGGAGAATCTGCTGGTGTGAAAGCTGGCGGCGTATTGCAGCAAATTCTATATGAAGTAAATGTGAAAGCAACTCCAGATAAACTTCCAGAATCGATTGAAGTAGACATTTCGAAACTTGAAATTGGTGATTCGCTCGCAGTAAGCGACCTTCAGACTAATTCTAACTACGAAGTTATGACAGATGGTGAAGAAGCGATCCTAACGATTGCTGCACCACGTGTTGAAGAAGAAGTCGAAGCAGACACTGCTGCTCCTGAGCCAGTAGCTGCTCACGGAATTGATGAAGAACCAGTTGAATAATTCTATGTAAAAATGAAAGTGAAAGCGTGGTGCCATAAGGCATCGCGCTTTTTTTGTGGGATGGCGGAAACTTTAAAAACGACTAGAATCATGTTATAATCAAACAAATAATCATTACGGAGTGAAAAACCAGTTCGCGAAATGAAGTGGTTTTATTGAGCGGGGAGAATAATAATGAAGATGGTTGTAGGGCTCGGTAATCCCGGGAAGAAATATGAACGAACAAGACATAATGTAGGTTTTATGGTGATGGACGAACTGAGCTTTCGCTTTCAAACGCCGTGGAAAAGCACAAAGTTCAATGGGATGATCAGTACGCCGATTATTAATGGAGAGAAAGTCATGCTAGTGAAGCCGCTGACTTTTATGAATGCTTCCGGAGAATGCGTGCGCCCGCTTATGGATTATTATAATATTGCAGCGGAAGATTTGATTGTTGTTTACGATGATTTGGATTTACCAATTGGAAAAATCAGATTGCGACAAAAAGGAAGCGCTGGCGGACATAATGGTATGCGTTCGCTGATTGCTCACTTGAAGACGCAATCTTTTGACCGGATACGTGTGGGAATCGATCGTCCGGAACACGGCGAGATTATTCACCATGTGTTAGGCGATTTTAGTAAAAGCGAACAGCCGGAAATTATAGACGCGATTAAAAAAAGTGCGGATGCGATTGAAGAGGCTGTGAAGTTACCATTTATTGATGTTATGAATCAGTATAATTAAGCATGCTTGGCTGGGTTTCCGAACGCCCACTTAGCATGCTGCCTTACTCGTTTTATAAAGAAGGAATTTTCAGAAAAAAGAAGCCAGATTGGATTGAAGGAGAGGATCGTTTTGAAGGGCTTAAAACAGCTAATCTACGACCAAAAAGAAATCCGCGATATTGTGAGCGCGGTTGCAAATAAAAAAGAATCTCAGCTTGTTACGGGACTTTCAGGATCAGCGCGTGCACTTTTTGCAAGTGTCATCGAGAATGCAACGAAACGGCCAGTACTTTTGATTACACATAATTTATACCATGCACAAAAATTATATGACGATCTTTTATCGTTGATGGATAGCGATCGTTTATTTTTATATCCAGCTGACGAACTCATTTCTTCGGAGCTAAGTGTTTCTAGTCCAGAGCTCCGCGGGCAACGTGTTGAAGCACTTAATTTCTTGCTTTCGAAGCGACCTGGGATTGTGGTAGTGCCCGTTTCTGGACTTAGAAAGCTACTTCCGCCCGTTTCACTTTGGGAAAAGTATAATCTGCGCTTAGTTCAAGGAGAAGAGATTGAGCCGGAGCAGTTGAAAGAAAGTCTTGTGACAATGGGATATTCCATGAGTGGAATGGTCAATACGCCAGGAGAGTTTAGTGTCCGTGGTGGAATCATTGATGTTTATCCGATCACAGAGGAATACCCGATTCGAATTGAATTGTTTGATACAGAAATCGATTCATTGCGTTACTTTGACGTAGAAACGCAACGTTCGCAAAATAAAATTGAAGAGTTTCAAATTTTACCTGCAACGGAAATTTTGCTTGAAGCTGCTTATTTCCCGGATATTGTAAAACGACTGGAAAAAGGACTTTCGGATACACTGGCTAACATGAAAAATCCTGAAGATAAAGAGTCGCTTGTAAGCAATATTGAAACGGATCTTGAATTGTTACGTTCGGGCATCAAGCCAGATTTGTTTTTCAAATATATTGGTTTAGCTTACCCAGATCCGGCATCGCTATTTGATTATGCTGCAGAAAACGCGGTGCTCGTTTTAGATGAATTTGCGCGTATCCAAGAAACAGACGAGGGTTTAGAGCGAGAAGAAGCGGAGTGG
This sequence comes from Listeria valentina, assembly GCF_011800755.1. Classification (GTDB taxonomy): domain Bacteria; phylum Bacillota; class Bacilli; order Lactobacillales; family Listeriaceae; genus Listeria; species Listeria valentina. Next base: position 13,166 of record NZ_JAATJW010000014.1, on the reverse strand, counting down.
CAGACGGAAACACTTAGCCGGCTAGAAACTGTTCGTGACGTGAAGCTTGGGCACCATTTCCATGACTTGATGGAAGAAAATCGTTCCCCAAAAATTTATTTAACTTTGTTCCAGAAGACTCAAGGAAGCCTCAGAGTTTCTAAAACGACCAACTTTGTTTATAAACAAATGCAGCAGTTCCACGGACAAATGTCGGTGCTGCAAACCGAAGTGGCGAGCTGGCACAAAAATAATTATGCAGTTGTGATTCTCGCACCAACACTTGAGCGTGCGGAAAAAATGCAACAGACGCTTGCGGATTATGATATGGAAAGCGTTGTGTTAAAACGCGAGGAAGATGTCCCAAAATATGGGGTCATCCAATTTGTGATTGGCAGTTTCCAAAATGGCTTTGAATTGCCACTTTCAAAAGTTGCGATCATTAGCGAAACAGAATTGTTTAATAAACAAGTGAAGAAAGCGAAAAAACGCCAAAAACTTTCGAATGCAGAACGAATTCAAAGTTACTCAGAACTTAAAGTGGGCGACTATGTAGTTCACGTTAACCATGGGATTGCGCGCTACGTGGGAATGGAAACACTTGAAATCAGCGGCGTACACAAAGATTATCTGTTACTTGTTTATCAGGGAGAAGATAAACTGTTTATTCCAGTCGAACAACTCGACCTTGTGCAAAAATATGTTGGGGCAGAAGGAAAAGCGCCGAAGCTCAATAAACTCGGCGGAAGCGAATGGAAACGCGTGAAGACGAAAGTAAAAGCATCCGTGCAGGACATTGCGGATGATTTGATCAAGTTGTATGCGGAGCGCGAAGCTGAACAAGGGTTTGCATTTAGCCCGGATAGTGACATGCAGCGGGAGTTTGAAGATTCCTTCCCGTATCAAGAAACGGATGACCAACTTCGGTCGATCAAAGAAATCAAAAAAGATATGGAACGAATTCGCCCGATGGACCGATTGCTTGTTGGGGACGTAGGTTATGGGAAAACGGAGGTAGCGCTTCGGGCTGCTTTTAAAGCGATGATGGACGGGAAACAAGTTGCTTTCCTAGTCCCGACAACGATTCTTGCTCAGCAACATTATGAAACGATGAAAGAACGTTTTCAAGGTTTCCCGATCAATGTTGGCTTACTTAGCCGTTTCAGAACGAGAAAAGAACAAAATGAAACCATAAAAGGTCTTGCAAGTGGGACGATTGATATTGTTGTTGGTACGCACCGCTTGCTTTCAAAAGATGTTAAGTATCGGGATTTAGGCTTTCTTGTTGTCGATGAAGAGCAACGTTTTGGCGTAACACATAAAGAAAAAATCAAGCAAATTAGATCCAAGATTGATGTGCTTACTTTGACAGCAACGCCAATTCCACGAACGCTTCATATGTCGATGATTGGTGTGCGTGACTTATCGGTTATCGAAACACCGCCTGCCAATCGTTTTCCAGTTCAAACTTATGTGACCGAGCAAAATAACGTTTTAGTACGCGAAGCCATCGAACGCGAACTGGCGCGTGATGGGCAAGTTTATTATCTCTATAACCGTGTCGAAACGATTTTGAAAAAAGCAGATGAAATTAGTGCGCTTGTTCCAGATGCACGTGTTGGCGTTGCTCATGGGCAAATGACAGAATCTGAACTAGAATCCGTTATTTTAAGTTTCCTTGAAGGCGAATATGACGTGCTCGTTACAACGACGATCATCGAAACCGGTGTGGATATTCCAAACGTAAATACCCTTTTTGTACAGGATGCTGACCGAATGGGATTGTCACAGTTGTATCAATTACGTGGCCGCGTTGGACGTTGGAACCGAATTGCTTATGCTTATTTCATGTATAAAAAAGATAAAGTTTTGCGAGAAGAGGCGGAAAAACGACTTCAAGCAATTAAAGAGTTTACAGAGCTTGGTTCTGGATTTAAAATTGCGATGCGTGACTTATCTATTCGCGGGGCGGGGAATATCCTTGGGGCTCAGCAACATGGCTTCATTGATTCTGTCGGCTTTGATCTTTATTCGCAAATGCTGAAAGATGCCATCGAAGAAAGAATGCCATCAGAAGAAAAAGAAGAAGCGGCTCCCGTTGAAATTGACATCCAAGTTGATGCTTACATTCCGGAATACTACATCACGGATAGTCGCCAAAAAATTGAAATGTATAAACGATTCCGCAATGTGGCAAGTGAAGAAGAACTCGAGACGCTTCGGAGTGATATGATTGACCGCTTCGGTGAATATCCAGAAGAAGTGGAGTATTTGTTTGGCGTGACGGAACTTCGGATTCTTGCCTTGCTAGATGGGATTGAAGTTATTAAAGAAGAAGGCAAGAAAATCATCTTGATGTATTCAGATGAAGGGACGAAACGAGTTCGAGGTGACGTTGTGATGGAAGTAGTAGGCGAGTTTGGACGCGCTATTGGCGTTGGAATGGACGGAGCGGCGCTAAAACTCACGATGAATATCCAAAACAAATCCTTGCCAGAATGGCTTTTCACTACTAAAGAACTGCTTAAAAAACTTGGAAATGCTGTAAAAGAAGAAGAATCCGCTGACAAAGCCTAGAACTAGGTAAGGAAAAAGCGAGAAAGGCGGCGAATCATGACAGAACGCTCAATTAAAAATTTAATGCATGGCGCTTTACTGTTAACCCTCGCCTCGCTTGTTTCTAAAATTTTAAGTGCCATTTACCGCGTGCCCTTTCAAAATTTAGTAGGCGACGTTGGTTTTTATATTTTTCAACAAGTCTATCCGATTTATGGAATTGCGATGACGCTCGCTTTAGGTGGGTTCCCAGTTGTGGTATCGAAAATGATGGCCGAAGCAGAATACGACCTTCGCAAGCAGCGAATTATCTTGCAATCCATATATCGAACACTTAAAGTGCTTTGCTATAGCTTATTTGGGATCCTTTTCCTTGGAGCCGGTTTATTTGCGAGTTTAATGGGAGACAGCGAACTTTCTAGCCCGATTCGAGTCATCAGTCTAGTTTTCTTGCTCACCCCACAACTTGCCTTTTTACGAGGCTATTTTCAAGGACAAGAAGACATGCGTCCGACAGCCATTTCGCAGACCGTTGAACAAATCATTCGCGTGTCGATCATTTTACTTGGCTCGTGGCTTGCGCTTCGCTTTGGTAAAAGCCTGTCAGAAACCGCCAGTTTTGCGATGAGCGGAGCCGTATTTGGCGGACTTGCTGCCGTATTTTTATTGCGCTATTTTTACAAGAAACGACTTTCAAAGGGAGGACTCAAAATTTGGGGAGCTTTCCCGAGCAAAACTGAAAAGAAGGGGATCGGCCGAGAATTCTTACGACAAAGCCTTGCCATTTGTACCGTTAGCGCGATGCTCATTTTGTTCCAGCTTGCAGATTCCTTCCAAGTTTACCGCTTGATGGCAGAAAGCGGCATCCCAGAACTCACTGCAAAATCGCTTAAAGGGATTTACGATCGTGGTCAGCCAATCCTGCAACTTGGGCTTGTCCTCTCATCTGGCTTAGCGCTTGCGCTTGTTCCGATGATTACCGCGGCTCGAGTGAAAAACGAGCGGAGACAATTGGAACGCTCTGTGAGGCTTGCCGTAAAACTCACTTTGATTCTCTCGGGTGCCGAAACAGTCGGCTTGATTATCATTATGCGGCCGCTCAACCAGATGCTGTTTGAAACAAGCGACGGGACTTTCGTCTTGCAAATGTTCATCCCGGCTGTGCTACTCAGCTCGCTTATCATCATGACGAGCAGCATCCTCCAGGGCTTTGGCAAGATTGCAGTTCCCGCTGTTGCCGTTGTCGTGGGGCTTGCCATCAAGATCCTTTTCAACTCATGGCTTGTTCCCGAATGGTCAACCCTAGGCGCCGCAATTTCCACATCAATCGGACTTCTTGCAATTTTGCTTATTTGCGGCTATGCTTTAAAGCAAAATCTACGGGTCGACTTCATAGCGCCGCATGTTTTGCTAAAACTTGGATTGGCACTGCTATTCATGTGCGTCATCCCAGTTTGCTGGGAGCTTTTCATTCCGTTTGAATCTCGCTTGGGTAGCGCGGTTCAAGCGATTGGAGGAAGCCTTTTAGGTGGATTTGTTTTTCTATTATTTACATTACGATACCGATTGTTAGAAGCTCAAGATTTTGTCTATCTGCCATTTGGATCGAAACTTTATGGACTGAGTCGCAGATTGATTAAAAAATAATAAAGGTGGAATGAAGATGGCTCAAGTTATGCGTTTGGATAAATTTTTGAAGGTTTCAAGACTGATTAAACGGCGAACTGTCGCAAAGGAAGTGGCAGAAAAAGGTCGGATTATGATCAATGGAACTGTCGCAAAACCAGGAACCAATGTAAAACCTGGCGATGAACTTGTCATTCGTTTTGGACCTAAGACGGTGACGGCTGTTGTAGAGCGCTTAGAGGAAAATGCGCGTAAAGAAGCTGCGACAGAAATGTATAAAATTGTAAGTGAAGTACGAAATGGTCAAGAAAATGGAGAAAGCGGTCGCTAATGTGGCCGTTTTTTCTTGTGAAAAAAATCAAAAAAAGGTGTTGGATTCGATTAGATGACGATGGACAAATTGTGAATTTATTGATATTATCTTTATAAGAATCCTTTCAATCTGATTAGGTTTCAGCTGAAGGCTTATGGAGGTGCAGGGCATGAACGAGAAGAAGACGGTTACGCGTATGCAAAATCGCTATATTAAAGATAAAGAAACGTTTAATAAAGCTAGAAATAGACGCCGTGTTGCCCTAGCCAGAAGACTGGCTGTGCTTCTTGTTGCCGTTGCTGTTGTTTTTTCTGCTCTCTTCGTGCTTTATACGAAGCAAACAATGCTTTTACAAGATAAAAAAGCTGAAAAAGTGAAAGTGGAGAAAAAACTTGCAAACGCTAAGCTGGAGGAAAAACAGTTGAAAGGTGAAATTAGCAAGCTGCATGATGATGATTACATCGCAAAACTTGCTCGCAGTGAGTATTATTTATCGAAAGAAGGGGAAATCATCTTTAATACTCCGAATGAAAAGAAAAAGGAAAAATCTGAGTAAACGCCTGTTTGAACAAATTCAGGTGTTTGACACGTTTTTTTAAATCGTTATAATTAGGCTGTATAGAGTGAAAAATTAAGGAGGAAGCTTTTTTTTATGTCGATCGAAGTAGGCAACAAAGTACAAGGGAAAGTTACAGGGATTACCAATTTTGGAGCGTTTGTTGAGCTGGAAGGTGGAAAAACCGGTTTAGTTCATATTAGTGAAGTCGCAGATAATTATGTAAAAGATATTAATGACATTTTATCGGTTGGGGATGAAGTGACGGTAAAAGTTATGAACGTTGGAGATGACGGTAAGATTGGCCTTTCAATCCGTAAAGCGGTTGATCGTCCGCGTCCAGAACGTAACTATGACCGGAAGCCAAAGTATAACAAGAAGCCAGCTGCTCAGTCCAAACAGCCTGAAGATTTTGAAGACATAATGGCTAAATTCTTGAAAGATAGTGATGAAAGATTGTCAACTATCAAGCGCCAAACGGAATCAAAACGCGGCGGCCGAGGAGCAAGACGAGGCTAAGCGTATATTCATAAACGAAACGGTAAGGATGGGCATTTTACCCATCCTTATTTTGGAAGAAAGGTTTTTAGAATGGATGAATTTTCAAGGCGTATCGAAAACTTTATTCTAAAGCATGATTTAATCCGGCCAGATGAGAAATTGCTTGTGGCAGTTTCCGGAGGACCGGATTCTTTCGCGTTGCTGCATTTTTTGCTTGAACGCTATAAAGGAAATGTGAGTATTGCACACCTTGATCACGCGCTCCGAGCGGAAAGTATTGATGAAAAAGAATACTTGGAACAATTTGCGAAGGAACAGCATGTGCCGTTTTACAGCAAACGAGTCGACATTAAAAAGCTTCAAGCGGAAATGAAGATGACTTTTGAAGAAGCAGCGCGTCACGCGCGTTATGCGTTTTTTGAATCGATTGTTGCAGAACAAGGCTTTGATAAATTAGTTCTTGCACATCACGCTGATGATCAAGTAGAAACGATTTTGATGCGGCTTGTTCGTGGGAGCTTTGGGAGCGGGTATGCAGGTATGAGAGCGATTCGCCCGTTTAGTTCTGGGAAGCTCATTCGTCCGTTTCTAGAAGAGACAAAAGAAACGATTTTGACTTATGCACAGGCGGTGGGGCTGCACTATTTTGTGGACGAAACCAATGACAGCCCGTTTTACACGCGGAACCGCTACCGGCGGGAACTGCTTCCTTTTTTGAAAAAAGAAAATCCACGTGTGGCAGAACATTTTGCTCGATTTTCGACTGAACTACAAGAAGATATGGATTTTTTGGATGAACTGGCAAAACAAAAATTTGCGGAATATGGCGAAATAAAATCAAGTGGAGTGGAACTTCAAATTTCCGGGATAAAAAGTGCGGCCTTTCCTTTACAACGTCGCTTAATTCATTTACTATTAAATTATCTGTATAAAAACGCTGAAATGAAAGAGATTTCTGCGCGGAATGTCCAAGCTGTTTTAGAGTTGGTCGAAAGCGATAATCCTTCTGCAAAGTTGAATTTGCCAAAGGGATTAGAGATTCGCCGGGTTTATGAGCGGATTGAAGGCTTTTTCCCAGTAGAGCAGAAAAATCAGGAATTTTATTATCAGATGGAAGCAGGAGATCGAATTGTTTTGCGTGACGGTTCGGAACTCAAGATGCGGCAAAAAAGTTCAAGTGTTGAGATATCAGGATTAGATGGCATCATCGTAAACGCAGATGAAGTGACGCTTCCGCTCATTGTTCGAACGCGCCTTTCTGGCGATAAAATGAAGCTCAAGGGAAGCGGCGGCACCAAAAAGATAAAGGAAATTTTGATTACGGAAAAAGTTCCCCGTCATTTGCGGGACAGCATTCCGATTGTGACAGATTTTACGGGACGAATTTTATGGATTCCCGGCATCAAGAAATCAAATCAAGATACAAAACCGAGTCGCGAAAAAAAACAGTATATTATTAGATACCGCAAAAATTTAGGAGGAAAAATGAGTATGCATGACGATATTCAGAAAGTACTGATCAGTGAAGAGAGAATTCAAGAAAAAATTCGTGAACTTGGTGTGGAGCTAACAACGGAATATGAAGGACGAAATCCGCTTGTGATTGGTATTTTAAAGGGAGCGACTCCTTTTATGACAGATTTGCTGAAACGAATAGATACGTATCTAGAGATGGATTTTATGGATGTTTCCAGTTACGGGAATGGAATGGTTTCTTCAGGAGAAGTGAAAATCATCAAGGATTTAAATACATCTGTTGAAGGAAGAGAAGTTTTGGTGGTAGAAGATATTGTCGATAGCGGTAGAACGCTTAGCTATCTAGTAGAGATGCTTAAATATCGTAAAGCAAAATCAGTTAAACTTGTGACGTTGCTTGATAAACCAGAAGGTCGGAATGTTGATATTCATGCTGATTATGTCGGCTTTATTGTTCCAAATGAATTTGTTGTCGGTTATGGTTTGGATTTTGCAGAAAAATACCGTAATCTTCCTTATATTGGGATTTTAAAACCAGAAATTTATGCAGAATGATTTCTATTTCACTTTCCTTTCTTTTTTCGGTAAAATATAGAAAAGAAGGCTGATTTTAACGTGAAAGAAATTGCCTAAAAAACCGTGCAAAATAGTAGGCAAGGCGAATTCGTTGTGCTATGATTAGTCTTAGTTTTTCAGTTAACATACTTATTTGTAAGTTTAAAAAATATTAATTCATGAATCTTCGTAAGAGGTTACAAACTCGGATGTGTTTTTCGGAAAAATCTAGGGAAAGGTACTAGTAACCGCTCCTTTGAAAAACTTTTGAAACGATTAGTCCAGGCTCTTGCGTGGGAGGAGGTAAGGAATGAACAGATTTTTTAGAAATGCGATATTTTATGTCATAATTTTTCTCGTGATTATCGGGATTGTTGCTTCCTTTAATACCAATAAAGAGGCTGCGAAAGATATCAGCTATAACGAATTTATGACGAAGCTACAAGATGGGGATGTCAAATCATTTACGATTCAACCCGATCGAAGCGTTTATACTATTGAGGGAGATTTTAAGTCTTCTGATAGTTCAAAAGAAAAATCTTCAGGTTTAGGACAAAATAAAAGTGATACAGCTTTCACAACGTATGCCATTAACAGTGATTCACTGTTAAAAGAAGTTCAAACGGCTGCGGATGACAATAAAACTAAAATGGAAGTAGTGCCAGCTAAGCAAAATAGCGGTTGGGTAACGTTCTTCTCTTCCATTATTCCATTCTTGATTATCATCATTCTGTTCTTCTTCTTAATGAGCCAATCGCAAGGCGGTGGCGGTGGTAAAGTGATGAGCTTTGGGAAAAGCAAAGCGAAACTTTACAATGACGATAAGAAGAAAGTCCGTTTTACAGATGTAGCGGGTGCAGATGAAGAAAAACAAGAACTTGTTGAAGTTGTTGAATTCTTGAAGGATCCACGTAAGTTTTCTGACCTTGGGGCACGTATTCCAAAAGGGGTACTTCTTGTTGGACCTCCAGGAACTGGTAAAACGCTCTTAGCTCGTGCTGTTGCAGGCGAAGCTGGCGTACCGTTCTTCTCGATCAGTGGTTCTGATTTTGTTGAAATGTTTGTCGGTGTCGGTGCAAGCCGTGTCCGTGATTTATTTGAAAATGCGAAGAAAAACGCGCCATGTATCATTTTCATCGATGAAATTGATGCAGTTGGTCGTCAGCGTGGAGCTGGTATGGGCGGCGGTCACGATGAACGTGAACAAACCTTAAACCAACTTCTTGTTGAAATGGATGGTTTTGGTGGAAACGAAGGAATTATCATCATCGCGGCAACCAACCGCGCAGATGTACTTGACCCAGCTCTTCTTCGCCCAGGACGTTTTGACCGTCAAATTATGGTTGATCGCCCAGATGTTAAAGGACGTGAAGCAGTACTTCGTGTTCACGCAAGAAACAAACCACTTGCGAAAAGCGTTGATTTGAAAGCTATCGCACAGCGAACTCCAGGGTTCTCGGGTGCCGATCTTGAAAACTTACTGAACGAAGCCGCGCTTGTGGCTGCTCGGGCAGATAAGAAGCAAGTTGATATGAGTGATATTGATGAAGCAACTGACCGGGTAATTGCCGGACCAGCGAAGAAAAACCGCGTGATCTCACCAAAAGAACGACGCGTTGTGGCTTATCACGAAAGTGGGCATACAATCGTTGGGATGGTGCTAGATGAAGCGGAAACGGTTCATAAGGTTACGATTGTTCCACGTGGACAAGCTGGCGGTTATGCCGTTATGCTTCCAAAAGAAGATCGCTTCTTGATGAGCAAACCAGAATTGCTTGACCGGATTACTGGATTACTTGGTGGTCGCGTTGCCGAAGAGATTACATTTGGCGAAGTAACGACTGGTGCAAGTAATGACTTTGAACGGGCAACTGAGATTGCTCGCCGGATGGTTACTGAATGGGGTATGAGTGATAAGATTGGCCCGCTTCAGTTCACTTCTGGAAACGGACAAGTCTTTATGGGACGCGATTTTGGAAACGGGCAAGACTTCTCAGATAAAATTGCTTATGAGATTGACACGGAAGTTCAAAGCATTATTCGTTATTGCTATGACCGTGCTAAAAATATTATTCTAGAACACCAAGCGCAACATAAACTGATCGCAGAAACATTGCTTGAAGTTGAAACACTTGATGCGCGTCAAATTCGTTCATTGTTCGATGACGGGGTTATGCCTCCAGATCTTGATAAGGAAGCTCAAGATGAGTATCCTTCTGAAAAGGAAGAACAAGCGGAAACGCAAACTGAAGACGCGAAATCTTTTGCGGAAGAAAAACAGGATGCGAGCGTGGAAGATAAAGTTGAACGCGAAGAAGCAACTGAAAAATTCGAAGCAGAGGATAAGGAAATTCAGGAAGAAGCGAATTCGGATGCCGATCAAACTCAAACTGAGGATGATGATAAGGATAACAAGAAAGACAACGAATAAATGTGAAGGGCTAGGTCGAGAAATCGGCTTAGTCCTTTTTAAACCAAACAGATTAATCGACAGCAGGATTGGCTTAGTGATATGATACGAGAGATCTCTGGAGAAAGTAGGACGATTCATGATTTTAGTGATTGATGTTGGGAACACAAATTGTACGCTTGGGATTTATCAGTCAGATAAGCTTGTGCAGACATTTCGGATGGCGACGGATAAGGCAAGAACAGCGGATGAGCTTGGGATGCTTGTTTTGGGTTTCTTTCAGCAAGCAAGACTTAAGCCAACTGATGTAAATGCGATAACCATTTGTTCGGTTGTGCCGCCCGTCATGCATGCAATCACGACTATGTGTCGCCGCTATTTCGAGATTGAACCGCTTGTTGTTGGACCGGGAATCAAGACGGGCCTCAATTTGAAAGTGGATAATCCGCGTGAAGTGGGAGCAGACCGAATCGTGAATGCTGTTGCAGCGATTCATGAATACGGGAAACCGGCGATTGTTGTGGATTTTGGAACGGCAACTACTTTTTGCTATATTGATGACAAAGGCATGTATCGCGGCGGAGTGATTGCACCGGGGATTATGATTTCGACGGAGGCGCTTTATACGAAGACGGCAAAGTTGCCACGGGTCGATATCACGGAACCGGAAAATGTGATTGGTAAGTCAACGGTCAGCGCGATGGAAGCTGGGATTTTTTATGGCTTCATCGGGCAGTGTGAGGGCATTATTCGAGAAATGATGCGAGAAACGGATTCGAAGCCAACGGTAGTTGCTACTGGAGGGCTTGCGCGGTTTATTACCGAGAAGTCGGAACTAGTTGATGTGGTCGATCCCTTCCTTACACTAAAAGGGTTGAACTTGCTTTATCAACGAAATAAATCTTAAGGAGACAAGAAATACATGAGTGATTATTTAGTAAAAGCTTTGGCTTATAATGGATATGTACGAATTTATGCGGCGGTGACAACGGAAACGATTCGTGAAGCGCAGGAGCGACACGATACTTGGCCGGTAGCTTCTGCTGCGCTTGGTCGGACGATGACTTCGACTTTATTTTTGGGTGCGATGCAAAAGGAAAACCAAAAGATTACAACGAAAGTAGAAGGAAATGGTCCGATTGGGACGATTATTGCGGATGGTGACACGGAAGGAACGGTTCGTGGTTATGTGATGAACCCGCATGTTAACTTTGAAGAATTGAATAGTGATGGCAAGCTTGATGTTAGGCGCGGGGTTGGAACGGAAGGGATGCTTTCTGTTGTGAAGGATCTTGGTTTTGGTGAAAACTTTACCGGACAAGTTCCGATTGTTTCTGGTGAAATCGGCGAGGATTTCACTTACTATCTGGCGAATTCGGAGCAAGTGAATTCTTCGGTTGGGGTTGGCGTGCTCGTGAACCCAGATACGAGTATTCGTGCAGCTGGTGGATTTTTGATTCAGCTACTTCCGGGTGCGGATGAAGCGATCATTGAAGAAATTGAACGGAATTTGGCAAGCTGTCCAACTGTTTCCCGCATGATTGACAGCGGCGAAACACCGGAAAGCATCATCGCACATCTAGCAGGTGGGAAGGAAAACGCGCAGATTCTTGAAAAATTACCAGTGAAGTTTGAGTGTAACTGCTCAAAAGATCGCTTTAGGACAGCGATTCAGTCGCTTGGTAAAGATGAAATTCGCGCGATGATCACAGAAGATCACGGTGCAGATACGGAATGCCATTTCTGTAGACGGCACTATGAGTTTTCGGAAAGTGATCTTGAAGAAATTTATCAAGAAGCTAAATAATGGTTTTGACAAGCTGCTCAGTTTATCTGGGCAGCTTTTTTAGAGGAACTTTAAATTTGACAAGAATACTCGGGATTAGATAAAGTAAGAATAGAAATGAATGTGAGGAGCGAGGTAAATGAAAATTGTGAACTCGATTACGGATTTAATTGGACAAACACCAATTGTGAAGCTAAATCGCTTGCCTGAGCCGGGCAGCGCTGATGTTTATGTCAAACTAGAATTCCAAAACCCTGGTGGTAGCGTGAAAGACCGAATTGCCAATGCAATGCTTGAAGAAGCGGAAAAAGAAGGTGTGATTAAGCCCGGTGATACAATCATTGAACCGACAAGTGGAAATACTGGGATTGGTTTAGCGATGGTTGCAGCTGCAAAGGGTTATAAGGCGATTTTTGTAATGCCCGAAACGATGAGTTTGGAACGCCGTAAATTGCTTCAAGCTTATGGTGCTGAGCTTGTGCTAACACCCGGAGTTGAAGGTATGAAAGGTGCCATTGCCAAAGCTGATGAACTAGCGAAAGAAAATGGTTACTTTATTCCGCAGCAATTCCATAATCCCGCTAATCCTAAAGTTCATGAAGAAACGACGGGACCAGAAATTGTGGAAGCGTTTGGTAAAGACGGACTGGATGCCTTTATCGCAGGCGTTGGAACTGGCGGAACTGTTACTGGCGTGGGTCATGTACTTAAGAAAAACTATCCTGATGTAAAAATTTATGCGCTTGAACCGGAAGAGTCGCCCGTTTTAAGTGGTGGCGAACCTTCTCCACACAAAATCCAAGGAATCGGTGCAGGTTTTGTTCCAGATACGCTAGACACGAAAGTATATGATGAGATACTAAAAGTTTCAAGTGAAGATGCGATTGAAACAGCTCGCGAAGTAGCTAAACAAGAAGGAATCCTTGCTGGGATTTCCTCAGGAGCTACGATTAAAGCGGCGCTTGATTTAGCGAAGGAACTTGGCGAAGGGAAAAAAGTTTTAGCTATTGTCGCAAGTAATGGCGAACGCTATTTAAGCACACCCCTTTACAACTTTGAATGACTAAATAAAAGAAAGTAAATAATTTTCTTAGTGAATTTTAATGATTTCCACAGCAAGAACACTTTTTTGTTAGGTATTATATGTTTATAAGCTAACAACAAGCAATTTTCATTCTTTCCCTTTTTTGAATGAAAATCCCAAAACTCCCTTTTTACCAATGTGGTTTACTCCCTTTTTCCACATCGGTTTTTTATGTGTATAGAAGATTGAATGAGGAAATGTTTTTCTTTTTCTTAGTGAATTTTCATGAAATACAAAGCAAATTTTATTCTTCGAACGATATTATATATGTATAAGCTAACAACAAGCAAAACTTTCATTCTTTCCCTTTTTTGAATGAAAATC
>NZ_JAATJW010000149.1 GCF_011800755.1 Listeria valentina | reverse complement strand
GTGTTGCTACTTATTATCTATGGATGGAAGTTTCGAGAAACGAGAAGTAAAGTAAAATAAGAATGGAAGAGTCTTGGTGATTCTATTTGTTAGCGTATATTCTGTAAAGAAATGCTAATAAATAACAAAAAAGGAGAATCTTGATGAAAGGAAGCTATTTAAAAGCTAAAAAAGGGTCTGGACTTTAAAATGATCAAAAAAATTCGGATCTATATTCGGTTCATCTATTTCGTAAAAAAGTTTAAGAAATGATGCGCTTGAGTAAACGAGAGAAACCAAAGATTCCAATACGGTCCTTTGTTTTCTTTTTAATTGGAAGAGCTTGTTTTTTATCGAACTTCCTGTGTAGCAACGTCTGTAACGCGACTAGGAATTTTCTTTGTGAAGAGATGACCAAAATGAAGGAAAGGCTGCTCAATAGTGGTCAGGCTAGTCTGTAGAATTTTTTGCTATAGTTGTTTATAATACAAAAAGAGGTCTAGAACTGTAAAGAAAAGAATATTCATTTTTACTTAAAGTATGGTAGACTTTATTTATAAATTGTACATAGGAATGGATGGTAAATGAAGATCAACAAGCTAAGAATATTTAATTACAAAATGTTAAGGAAGAAGTTATTGAATTAGATTCAAAGTATAATGTATTTGTAGGGGATAATGATTTAGGTGAAAGTTCGCTTCTTGAAGCTATACAAATTATTACCAACAATTAAATTAACGGATATTCGTTATAAAGACAAATCAAGGCTAATTTATTAGTCGTACAACTCGATATAAATATCAACAAAATTTACAAACAAAACGCATCTATGATTTACTAAAAAAATTCTTGAGGCCTATTGTGAAAACAGTGAGAACTATTCAGACTATAATAGGTATATTTTATAAATATTGTTGATCTATCAGCAACCTATTAAAAAAGCATCTAGTTAAGCTAGTTGCTTTTTTAAGTTCAAAACTCAAGTGCCAATAGAGTAATAA
>NZ_JAATJW010000148.1 GCF_011800755.1 Listeria valentina | reverse complement strand
TTCGCATAAGGATCCATGTAATCAGGTTCCAAATGCTCATCAAACCTCATAGCTTCTATAATTTCAAAGAATTCTTTGCTACTTAAAAACTCCAATAAAAGAAGCTCGCTTAACTGTTTATCCTCAAGTAACGTATGCATATCTTGATAGAACTCTTTTCTATAGGTTTCTTCACGTTGAAACTGTTTGTTCGCTTTAATGGTGGAAAAAAATAGTTTAACCAACTCATATTCAGTATTTGTATAGAGAACCTGTTGAATATTAGTGATTTCATGGCTCACAACATCTAACATTTCCTCTAAATATTGTTCCTTGCTAATCGTTGTCCATCTAGTTTCTACTTTTCCTGTCTGTTCATTGAGCGCTGTTGTTCCTGATTGGTAAGGCGGTTTTGTCTCTTTACTATCCGAAATAAGTGCTTGTAATTCCTCTAACTTGACATAGGCTTGAAATCCATCCATGTTAAAACCTCCAAAATTGAAATATACTTGCTTTTTTGGAGGGAATGCCATACACTGTAAGTATATATGTTTGGGTATGGTATTCCCTCAATGGCTCACGTTGGCGCGTGAGCTTATTTTTTTGATGCTCTTCCTACTCCATAACCGGCTAAATAGCAGCCCATAATGACAACTGAAATAAAGAATGCGAGTGTGATTAGATGAAGCATGTATTTCCCTCCTCACTTTTCAACTATTGATAATCTTTCATGTTTCTCAAAAAGTCATGCGCCTCTTCTGCTAAAAAATTCCATTGTCCTTTAAATTGAAACGCCACGCCACGAGGTTCTAAATAGGGAATACAGTGCATTTTCACCCATTCGTCACTATGACCTGCCTCTTTCGCCATCCGTTTCATACTCCAAATGGTTCCTATTCTTGATCTTTCTTGAATTTCCTCTAGTATTTGCTTTTCTATACGTTTTTCCAGTGCTTCAACATCAATAAGTGACATGTTTTCACGTCCCTTTGCCCATTTTTTAATCATTAAATAAATTTTCTTGTTGATTTAAG
>NZ_JAATJW010000147.1 GCF_011800755.1 Listeria valentina | reverse complement strand
AACATCAATAAGTGACATGTTTTCACGTCCCTTTGCCCATTTTTTAATCATTAAATAAATTTTCTTGTTGATTTAAGCTTTTTATTTCTAGCCTTACACTTGTTTCAGGTAACCACATGCTTAAAAAATCCATACCTGCTTCAAAATCTTTTTTTGAAAGATCTCCATAGCGAGGAATCAGAAACTGCTTTTTGAAGTCTCGCCACATTTGAGAAAAGACTTTTTTAGAAATAGCTTCATAGGCTTTGGATTGATGGCCCCCTAAAACGGATAAAGCTCGTTTTTTCCCTGTTTCTTTTAAGGTGTATTGTTGGTTCCCATCGATTCGCATGGTATCTTTGAGCATAGCTACATCTGTTTTAACTGTTTGCATTTCTTGTAATTGGTAAATCATCATTTGTTCGATACTCATGGGTGGATGGTTCTGATTGAAATAGGATTCCTCTAGTTGGTCATACATATCCCAAGCCCGTTCCGTTCCCAACATTTTTGAATGTCTCGAAGCTCCTCTTTTTGTCCATAAGTACAACTGACGTGCATTTTTCCCAACAAGGTCGAAATTTTCGACGCTGTTCTTAAATGCCACCAATTCTGCCCCTTCGAGATAGTAATAATGCTTACCTTCAATGAATTTATTTTTGTTATTATTAAAGTTTTGTTTGATTGCACGTTCTGAACAACCGTAAAAGTCAGCAAGTTGTTCGGTCGTTAATACACGTTCGTCGTCCTTTTCAATGGTATCTGGCGTTATTTGGTACATTTTATCCCTCCTATACTAATTGTTCATCTGCTCTATTTCTTATTTTACGAATTAATTCGTACTTTTTGCCTAAAAAAATATTATCCATCGGTGCTTGATACAGAATAGATAATTTTCTTAGTAAATCGTGAGGTATCCTAGAACTATCCCTTTCATACTTCATTATGGTATTTTTATGTTTTCCAACCTTTTTTGAAACTTCTTCAATTGTTAATCCAGCATTTTCTCTCCAAGCACTTAATGTTAATACTACATTATCCATTTTCACACCTCGCTTTTCTTATAA
>NZ_JAATJW010000146.1 GCF_011800755.1 Listeria valentina | reverse complement strand
AAAGTACATAAAATTAGTTAAGTTCATTTTAAATACAGAAATCAGTTAAAAACTATAGTTCACACATCTGTGTTCTGTAGTTTTTTTATTAAGTGCAAGTCAAACCCGAAAATTGGGACATTTATACAAAAATACTGTAAAATTTCATAGAATTTTTACAGTATTTTTGTAAGATTTTTTTTACAATTGAAAGGAGCTGAAGAGGAAGGAGGGAGAAGCATGTCAGGCATCTGGAATTGGCTAAGTACCACAAAGCTTTTTGAAAATGGTCAGATTAACTGGTCGGTACTTAAAGAACTTATCGGATTTCTTCTTTAGTGGAAAAATAATTATTTTGGAAAAGGGGGTGTAAGATCATGGAATTTCTTGTTAACCTTTTGAAACAAATTCAACAATTTAAAGTTGATGTTTTTAATTTCATCGACAATTTATTTAATTAACACAAAATAATTTTGAAGTCAATCTTTATTTTTGGTATTTATAGCTCAAAAAGTTAAATTTGTTCATTTTACCTCTACAGATTTCTGCTCAGTTAGAGTATAGAATGTTATTGTACGGGAGGTGAGCGCACATGCTTTGGCTACAAGCTTTGCAAGAAGTATTAGCATATTTGAAACAATTTGCTGACTTGAACGCGTAATTAATTGAATAATAATTTGAAGGAGGTGAAAATATTATGGGATTCATTCAAGGATTTGTTGCTTGGGTAGGTTTAGCAGTTACAGGAATTAAATATGCTGTTGAAGGTATCTGGAATATTTTAGTATAATTTCAGCGAAGAGATAAGTGCATAAAAATGTACTTATCTCTTTCATTCGAATTAAGAGAGATTGTTATTTATCGTTAAACTAATGAATATGACTTTTATTTATACATTTTAATAGAAATTGCACTTTTTAAACAATAAACTGAAAGCAACTGTATGCGAGGGGAACTTTGCATACAGTTCTTTAGCAAGGATGGAGAAATGAAGAGTAAAAAAAAAATTATAGCTGGAAAAAATTTGGGAGTTTAATTTCACAAAAAACAGTCTCGAAACCGCTGTTTAGTATCGCGAT
>NZ_JAATJW010000145.1 GCF_011800755.1 Listeria valentina | reverse complement strand
CTCGTATGCCATTGATCTAGTAAAGAAAATGAAGCAATATCCTGAAATTGAAACACATGGAATTATTAGCAGCTGGGCAAAAGAAAATTTGAAATTAGAAGCAGAAATGAATTGGCACGAATTTAAAACCTGGTTTGATTTCGTTTATTCTGCCAATGATCTTGGGGCAACCATAGCAAGTGGCTCTTTTTTGACAGAAGGAATGATTATTATTCCGGCAAGTATGAAAACAGTGGCATCCATTTCTACAGGACTTGGGGATAATCTTATTTCAAGAGCAGCAGATGTTATTTTAAAAGAACAGAGAAAATTGATCCTAGTTCCGCGAGAGACGCCTTTAAGCGTCATCCATCTTGAAAATTTAACAAAGCTAGCCCGAATAGGATGCCATATTATTCCTCCAATTCCGGCATTTTATCATCATCCACAAACAATTCAAGATCTATTAGATCACCATTCTATGAAAGTGCTGGATTCTATGGGCGTTAAAAATCAAACGGATAGACGTTGGAGCGGGGCAAATGAATAAAGTAAAAGAATTTTCCATTTCTCAAGAAAACTTCACCATGCAAGCAGATGTTCAAATTATTGAAAAAGATATTCTTATCATTTTGACAGGAGGGACAAACCCACACATTGGAACGATTACTACTCGTCAAATGAATGGACAGATACAGAATACAGCATTTCCAAGTCATGATGGTCGTTTTCACAAAGACGATATTCTAGCGAGGACTGTTATTCAAAAAATTTCTTCCTTATTGGTTGGGAATCTAGTTGTAACATCAGGCATCCATGTTAATCATATTTCAAAAAAACAAATTCAGGCATCTTTTGAAATGGCCGCTATACTGGGAGAGCAAATAGCCGATTGGTTGAAGGACTATGATTTTGAAAAAGTAGAACCGCCAATTTATCTATGAATCAAGACTTAATAAAAACAAGATTTCAAAGGCTAGAATTTCTTAATTGCACAAAGTTTGATAATAAGCTTTACAAAGTATAGAGCACAAAAGAACAGATAAATACAAGGTTGCCTATTCTTGGATTTATAAAAAGTATTATGGAG
>NZ_JAATJW010000144.1 GCF_011800755.1 Listeria valentina | reverse complement strand
GAAACCAATACAGCTTATCGCTGGTTTTTAGGCTATGATTTCAATAGTAAAATCCCGCATTTTTCAACTTTTGGGAAAAATTATGTACGTCGTTTCGCAGAAACGAATGTTTTTGAACAAATCTTTTATCGCATTCTCAAACAAGCAACCGATGCAGGGTTTGTGGATTCTGAGATGGCTTTTGTGGATTCTACTCATGTCAAAGCGAATGCCAATAAAAACAAATGGCATAAAAAGGTCGTTCGTAAAGAAACGCGCGCGTACCAAGAGACACTCGAGAAAGAGATCAATGTAGTAAGGGAAGCAGAAGGAAAAAAGCCGATTGTGTGGAAAGAAAAAAGCGAGGAGAAAGAAATTAAAGTAAGCCGAACGGATCCCGAAAGTGGTTATTACGTCAAGGGAGAACGAGAGAAACAGTTTGCTTATTCTTTTCACACGACTTGTGATCGAAATGGCTTTATTCTTGAAAACATCGTCACACCTGGAAATGTCCATGACAGTCAAGTGCTCATCGCTTTAGTCGAAAAGTTACGTCAAAAACGCGTGCCAAAAGTAGTTGTAATGGATGCGGGGTACAAAACACCCATTATTGCGCATTATCTTTGGAAAAACGGAATGGAAGCGGTGCTTCCTTATACCCGTCCAAGAGGAAAAAAAGGGTTTTTCACAAAACGAGATTTTATGTATGATGAATGGTTGAATGCCTTTCACTGTCCGAACGATCAACTTTTGCCATATGTTCGTCTCAATCGCGAAGGCTATCGTCTCTATAAATCGGATCCTCAAATCTGTCAAACGTGCGTCTTACGTGCCCAGTGCACAGAAAGTAAGACCTATGAAAAGTGGTTGATTCGTCATTTATGGGAACCCCATTTAGAGGAAGCTGACCATTTACGTTTAACAGAACGCCATAAGGCGTTTTATAAGAAGCGGAAGGAAACGATTGAACGTTGTTTTGCAGATGCGAAAGAGAAGCATGGTATGCGTTATGCCACTTATCGCGGTTTGGCGAAAGTGAGCTTGCAAGCCACGCTTACTTTTACTGCCATGAATCTGAAAAAGCTTGCTTTATGGACATGGAAGAAGTCCTGTTTGGCTTCTTCTTTTTCCATTTTTATAGAAAAAAACGC
>NZ_JAATJW010000143.1 GCF_011800755.1 Listeria valentina | reverse complement strand
AAATAGGAGTGATAAAGCTGTTTATAATAGAAAACTTAAAAACTTTTTTTGGGGAAGGGGAATATTATACCCGAGAAAGTAGGGAAGGTATTGAGGTTAGAACTAAGACGAATGGAGTTGTGGATCAAGAAAATGGATATTTCTTGAAAGAAGAAAAAAGTGTTTTTAATCTTTTTCGGATTTCAAGAAATAGTAGATATAAAATATTGATGTTGCAAAATATAGGACTAGCTATATTTTACTTAGGAGTTCGTGTAAAACTTAGTAATATAAATTATCCTCAGATTGGTGAAATTCATAACACCCAAGAAGCTGAAGAAGTATTAAATTCTAATGGATTAGAAAGCTATTCGATACTCTCTCTTTCTCCAAGTTCTGTCTGTCTTTACCAAAAGGGATCTATGTTTATAGTTAGCTATGTGAATGAAAAGAATAAGGAGTTTCTAATTAGTGACGATAATTCCGCTTTTACATTAGGCGTTCGAGTATTAGCAAATCATACATTAATATATGATTCCTTTAAAAAGTATATAAAAATTTGTAACAAAGATATAGATTGCAATTCGAAGGATTATGATACAGTTATTAGAGATTTATTCGATGTTGAAGAATGATCAATAACCTTAGCGACTCTCGTATTCCTATTGAAATTAGCTACTTTATGCAATGAAAATTACAAAGTAGGATGATTATAAATAGTTTTATTTTAATATAGCAAGGAATCGTAAAATGAAAATCACAGGTGGAAGTTCTTATATTAAATTTGATTTAGAAAATGGTTATACGTTAAAAGCAGAAGGAGAGATGCTAGTTGGTGGAAAATTTGTAGTATATAAGGATACAATGAAAAAGTGGAAGCCTCCACACGAAAACGAAAAATTAACAGATGAAGAAAAAGAAGCAATTATCACTGAGGTAATTAAATAATGTGTCTGAAAGCACTGTTAAGATAATGTTTGACTAATATTAGGTGGAAAGGTACTAACTAGTAAGAGCAAATTCACTTAAAAAGGCACCTAGAAGAACACCAATAAAGCTCTGAAAGATTTGTAAAACTGTTCGGGAATTTTAAATAATATGGTGCTATAAATGTTGATAATAAGCCGTTTGTTTTGAAATGTTATGAGCCAAGTTAAAAAAG
>NZ_JAATJW010000142.1 GCF_011800755.1 Listeria valentina | reverse complement strand
CCAGCAAATGCCGCAGGCAAATTCACAGATGCAGCTCAAACGGTGACTTATGTGTATGAAAAAGCAGATGGTGCACCTGTCACGGTGAACTATGTAGATGGAGAAGGAAATGAATTAGCGGCTCCGCAAACCTTAACAGGGAAATATGGAGAGACTTTTACAGCTTTGGCTAAAGAGATTTCAGGATATATACTAAGTGATAGTCAAGTGAAGTCGGATCTTTTACGCGCTGTTAGTGGAACAACAAGCACGGCTTCTACTGTGACAGGAACCTTTACTGGAATTAGTCAAACGGTGACTTTTACTTATGAAAAAGTAAAAGAAGTACTTCCAGTAGAACCAACTCAGCCACAAGGTCCAACGACGCCTGTGAAATCAGATCCAATTCTTTCAACACCTACAGATCCTATCCAACCTGATTTAGTTGTAACTGATCTTAAAGTTGGGGTTCAGGTGATAAAGGCAGAAGATCCTGCTTCATCGTTACCTAAAACAGGAGATCAAACCAATCGGTCTTTACTAGGGATGGGAGGACTCTTTCTTCTACTTGGCGGTTATCTTCTCTATCGTACTCGAAGAGAAAAGAAAGAGAATTGATCGCGAATAAATAGAAGAAAAAGAGCTTAGAACAAAATGAAAAACGAACCTAAAACATGCAAAACCCATTTTTTGAAAGGGTTCGGTGTCTTGATTTTAGGTTCGTTTCTTTTTTATTTTGGATAAGCAGATGTAGGATATACGTTGAGATAAATCCTTTTTTCATTAAGATAAAATATGAATGTACAAGCCAACAACAAATAAATCCATTTTCATACTTTCCTCTGAAGGAGTCTTTTTCTATGAAACGAGTTGCCGCAAGGATGCTTCCTTCATAGCGATCAAGGAAGTGTCTATACATCCAAGTCTTATTACGAGCTTTGTCAACAAAACGCATTATCCGAAGTATGTCCCAAAAGGAAATGCCGGCGGATAATGCCTAATAGAATGTTTCTATTCCACGTTAAAGTGCGAAACATTCTATTTGCTTACTAGCAGCACCCAGAAATTTTACTATAAGTATAATCGATATTGTCTAAAATTTATAATAAAAATAGAATTCAACAAAAACTAGGCTACTTATCCCTTGTTCAGTACAAAGAATTAAC
>NZ_JAATJW010000141.1 GCF_011800755.1 Listeria valentina | reverse complement strand
TATATCATTTTTTTATTAAATTTAAACAAATATCATTATTTTGTCGCACACCTGCCACCTATATATGAGAACTCGGGAGCAGGCAACCAGTCAAAAAAGCATCGTATGTGGTATCTGTTTACCCGGTTCTTGATTTCCCTTTTCCTCCTGTTTACATTTGAATAGGAGGTTTTTGTATAGTATTCTAAAAGAAAAAAGATAAAGGAAGGGAATAAAATGGAGTCTTGGAAATTAAAGAATTATGTTTTAGAATATTTTAAAGGAGAACAACCACACACAATAGACGGTATTATAGGTTACATAACAATGAAGTATAAAAATGAAGGATTGTTAGTAGATGAAAATGGATATACTACAATGGTTCCAAAATTGCCTTCGGAGGAAATTATGTATATAAATGATCTAGTACAAGATTTATTTATTGAGAAAATAATTGCATTTGGATATAGCCACAATTATCCTAGCTACCCATATTTACGAGTTAGGGATGCAGAAAGACTAGAACAAATATTAGGAAAAAATTAAGAGCCGTTTAACGGTTCTTTTTTTATTATAAGGAGGCGTGGTGATATGTAGTTATGGCTAAGAAAAAATTAACAACAGAAGAGAAGTATGATATTTTTGCAAAAGCCTATGTGACCAATGGTTTTAATGGGAAAAAAGCGGCTATTACTGCTGGTTATACTGAAAAAAGCGCTGATGTTACAGCTTCCAAATTGCTAAGGAATGCTAAGGTGCTTGAAAAAATAGACGCAGAAATGAAAATGCTGTCTAAACGTATGCAGGACGACGCTTCACTAATTTATTTTGAGTTATGGAATCAAGTTAGAATGATAGATGCTAAACTAGCGAGACATGAAGAAGCTTCAAAGGAATTAAGCACTACTGATGCACAAGCTACAGCGATGAAAGCGGACATAACTAATCTTAAATCAAATATCAGACAGAAAGAAAGTAAGTTCAAATCAATTGATGGCAGAACAAGCGAGGGAAAGACGGAAAAAGGTAAACTAAGAAAAGAACTTGAAGAAATGTATATGAAACTTGAAAACTCTCAAGACCTGCTAAATGATTTAGATAGTTCAGTGGCAACCTCTAAACGTGATTTGCTATGGCACCGTGATTGGAAAGAAATCTTAACTTGGATAGATGTCAATAAAGTAGACACAAAAAGAGTAAATACTTAAAAATTTTCAAAATAAAGAGCCTCCTTTTC
>NZ_JAATJW010000140.1 GCF_011800755.1 Listeria valentina | reverse complement strand
AAAAAATTTGAAAAATTGTGTCTAAAATGTGAACAAATAGGAAAAAGGGTTGTAGTCCATCTTTCACATGTGATACATTAAGTCTGTACATAATTATTCTTAATGGAGGAAAGTTCATGAAAAAAGGGTTGTTTTTATCAATTTTGCTTGTTTTTATGTTAGCGCTTGCTGGCTGTGGAAAAACGGCACAAGAAAAGTTTGTAGATACGTATAAAAATCAGACGGATTTACCGGAAAAATATACACAATCTGTATCTTTTAAGGTTGATAGTTTTGAGTCAGATGATCTAGATACGGAATCAGCTGCAATTGTTGAATTACTGAAGCAAATGCAAGTGACTTTAACGTCATCTGTGGATTCAAAAGCTGAAAAGGGTGCAACAGATATTAAACTTGTTTCCAAAGGAAGCATGAAAATGAATGTGGACTTGACAGTTCTAAGTGATATGAAGTCTGGTGAATTCTTCATTCCACTTAAAAATATTGTTGATGTAGATAGCGGTGTGAAAACACTAATCGATGGTCAAACAAGTGGAGTTTTTTCGGAAATTACGAAAAGTCATCCTGAGCTGAAAGATAAATATCTAAGCAGTAAAACAATCACAGAATTTGCAGGCACAGAAGAGCCCGCTAAAACTTCTGGAAAAACAGTTAAAGCAACAGAAGATTTGCAAAAAGAAATTAACAAAATGATGACAGATTACCTAAACGGCTTAGACGAGAAACGTTTCTCGAAAGGGAAAGATGACGCTGTTGAATTAACGCTTGCTAAAAAAGATTTCTTGGCTCTTTTAACAAAAACTCACAAAATGCTTGGAAAAGATAATGTGAAAAAAGACATTAAAACCATTGCTTCTGAGCAAGGATCAGTCACAGATTTTGATGATAACTACACTGAGTTCCGTGGCGAACTGAAAGATACTATTGCAGATTATGAAAAAGACAAAACTGTGAAAATTTCAATGCCGATTAGTATGAAAGCTGGAAAAGGCGACAAACTTGAGTCAATGACGATGAAAATCAAAATTGATAACTCAAAAGCTCGAACAGATTCCTTTAAAATGGCAGCAACCATGAAACTTACAAACAAAGACTTCGTTAAACTACCAGCTTTTCCAAAAAGCTCTGAAGTTTTAAGTGGAAAAGAACTTGAAACGATTCTTCAAGAAGCATTCATGAAAGTCATGTATGGTGACAAAGTGAAGACAACTGATCTTGAAGATTTAGATCTCTCAGAAGA